>DTSF01000124.1 GCA_012965485.1 Dehalococcoidia bacterium | reverse complement strand
ATTGAAGATAGATTTAAAAAGGTTTATATGTCCGACACTAATCCCGTGGATCTTTTCCAAGATAAACCTAAGACAAAAATTGTTTGTACTCTGGGTCCCTCCTCCGATACTGAGGAAGTTTTAATAGAATTGATTAAAACTGGTATGACTGTGGCCCGCCTTAATATGTCCCATGGTGAAAAAAGTGTCCATGAGATAGTCTTCAACAGGGTTAGAAAAGTATCTAAAGATCTGGGTATACCAGTGGGCATAATGATTGATGTGCCGGGTGCTAAATACCGTACAGGCCCTACAGACCCAGGGGCCTTGGAACTTCAAGAAGGGGATAAGATCACTTTAACTAGTGATGACGTTGTTGGTGATAAAAACCTGGTTAGTGTTGCTCCTCCTGGTATCCATATAGACGCTGAACTAGGTGGCACTATTATGGTAGATGATGGGAACCTCGAACTTTTTGTTGATGGCATATTGGATGAGAATGTAAATTGCACCGTGGTTCGAGGTGGAAGGTTGACGGAAAGACGAGGTGTGGTGACTCCAGGTCGGGCCCCATCTCAAAAGTTTCCTGACGAAAAAGCTATTGAATGTCTTAAATTTGCAGCCGAAATCGGTGCCGATTTTGTTGCTTTGTCCACTGTAACTCGGAGGGAAGACATATGGACCGCTAGATCAATCCTTCGTGAGAGCGGTATGAAAAAGCCGCTAATGCCGAAGCCATAGATAATCTGGATGAGGTTGTTGACGCCAGCGATGCTCTGATGGTTGCCAGAGGTGATATGGGTGTAGAAATCCCTTTGCACAGAGTGCCCGTGGTCCAGAAAGAGTTGATCCGAAAAAGTAATTCTGCTGGCAAACCTGTGATAACAGCAACTCAAATGCTTGAGTCAATGGTTCACTCTTCCTCCCCGACCCGGGCCGAAGTGACTGATGTTGCTAATGCTGTGTTTGATGGGTCAGATGCGATCATGCTGTCAGGGGAAACTTCGATAGGAAAATTTCCCATCGAAGCTGTGAAGATAATGGTTGATACTGCCAAGGAAGCAGAGGCAGCATTGCCCTATCACAAAATGATGGAAGAACGGTTTCTTCAATTGGAGCCCAAGACTGATGACGCTATAAGTTACGCGGCCTGCCAAACTTCAAACTTGCTTGGTTCAAAATTCATAATTGCTTTTACTGAGTCAGGAAAATCTGCAGGCCGGGTGTCACGATACCGACCAGAATCACGAATATTAGCCTTAACTCCATGGGAAGAAGTGTGTAGAGTCCTGACCCTGAGGTGGGGAGTATATCCAGTTATCGTAGATAGCCCTACCGACGTTGATGAATTTTTTACCGTAGGAGAAAAAGAAGCTAGGAAATTTATGGTAGGGGATAAAAAGGGGACAGTTGTTTTAGTCGCTGGGACACCTATCGGGGTGACAGGTTCAACTAATATGCTAAGAGTACTACAATTGGGCTAGTGGGTTAGGAAAATTTTAATATACATACGAGGAGGTGCGGGTGTTAGAGCTATATAACACTCTCACAAGAAAAAAATCTGCCTTAGTACCGCACGAAAAAGGCAAATTCAGTGTTTATACATGTGGGCCAACAGTATACCGAGACGCCCATATCGGAAACATGCGATCCTATTTGATGGCCGATTGGATTCGACGGACATTGCAAGTTCTTGGCCATGAAGTTACCCATATAAAGAACATAACCGACGTCGGGCATATGAGGCAAGAAGTTCTTGAGCAGGGTGAGGATAAAGTAATAGCGGCCGCTATAGCAGAGGGTAAGACTCCGGCCCAAATAGCTCAGTTTTATACCCAGCGTTTTCTGGACGATGAATTGGCCATCAATATATTACCTGCCAACGAATTCCCAAAGGCAACCGAACACGTGAATGAAATGATTGAAATTATTGGTTCACTACTTCAATCAGCTCTCGCATATGAAGTGGACGGGAATATATATTACGATATTAATTCCTTTCCAACTTACGGTAATTTGTCAGGTAATATTCACGAATCTGACTTGCAGGAAGCTGTGAGAATTGAATCGGACCCTTTAAAAAAAGATCCTCGGGATTTTACCCTTTGGAAGAAAGCTGAGGAAGGAAGAACTTTAAAATGGACTAGCCCTTGGGGCGACGGTTTCCCGGGTTGGCATATTGAATGCTCTGCTATGTCAATAAAATATTTAGGTAGACACATAGATGTTCATACCGGTGGTGTAGACAATATATTCCCCCACCATGAGGGGGAAATTGCCCAAAGTGAAGGATATACCGGCTTCCAAGTAGTGAATCATTGGGTCCATGGCCAACACTTACTGGCCGATGGTGTGAAAATGGCTAAGTCGGCCGGTAATGCCTTCATAATCCCCGACTTGTTAGAGAGAGGGATTGACCCGTTGGCATTCCGTTATCTTTGTATGACTGCTAAGTATCGGACGAGGATAAATTTCACATTCACTTCATTAAAAGCCTGCGAAACAGCCCTCAATAAATTGCGTAGGCACTACATTTTATTTAACAAGAGCTCTCAAAAAGGGAATTCAAACATTGATGCACTCAAAGAATGGAACGAAAGGCTGATTACAATTGTCTGTGAAGACCTGAATATGCCGGGATTAGTAGATGGGATATGGAGATTAATAGAATCATCCGATGTCGGGAAATCAGATAAAGCGGAAATATTAAGATCGATTGATGACTTGATGGGACTTGGGCTGGATTCTACGGGTGACATGTACGATTTACCTGAAAAAATAGTTGGTAAATCAAAGGAAAGGAGCGCACTGCGAACATCTTTTGATTATGAAAACTCAGATCGGCTAAGGACAGAGATTGAGAAACAGGGGTATTTGGTGGAGGATTCTAAAGATCACTCTACTGTAAGGCTTAAGGATTCCTCAGAAATCAGGAAAGAAAGGTGGAAAACAATATCTTCCTCCTCTGAAGTTGCCTCTAATATTTTTCATGAATCCCTTATCCCAGTCACAGTAGGGGTGGTTGTCAATGGTTATCCTGATGATACACGGCGTTGTATATCCAGTGTAATTAAATGGACTGATTTTGACCAAACGGAAATAATTGTTCTAGACAACGGGTCCACTGATTTGACAGGGGAGCTGTTAGAAGAAATGACCAAGGGTCAAGAAAATCTGCAAGTTATGCATGCTGATCATACTTTGGGTGACGGGTCTGCAAAAAATATTTTAATGAAGCTGGCAAAAGGGGAAGTTTTCATTCTTCTCGATCCAAGCGTAGAAATTAAGGGTGATTTCGTAAAGCGTATACAAAATCTGCTGGAGGACCCAAAAGTCGGTATAGCTGGCCTAGCGGGACTTAGAACAGAAGATTTATTGCATTTTCATGACGGCGAAGGAAAATCCGGACATATGGATGCAATGCAGGGTTATTGTTTCGCTTTGAAAAGAGCGGACCTAAAAAAAGTTGGATTAATGAGAGAATCTTTCAGATATTACAGGAACCTAGATTTGGATTACAGTTTCCAATTCAAAGAACAGGGGTTCTCTATCATAGCTGACCATACTTTACCTATGGAATTGCACGACCACAGAGGCTGGACTGCCTTATCAGAAGGAGAGCGGGACG
>DTSF01000123.1 GCA_012965485.1 Dehalococcoidia bacterium | reverse complement strand
GAATCTGTTTCAGCTTTCAAGATCGCTATCCAAAGCTGCAACAATCACAAAATCCCCAGATTCGACTTTAGAATTCACAGGCGGATTCAAGGTTACTTTCCTTCCTTTGCATAGAGCGACAGCAGTTATGCCATAACTGTCACGGCTATTGGTAAATCCTATTTCCTCAAGTGTTGTGCCCGACAATTTTTCTGGCACCCTGTACCTACTAACTCCGTAGTTATTCGTTATTTCCAGGTATTCTTCAACACTAGCATTAAACAGGCTATGAGCGAGCCTAGTTCCCATCTCTTCCTCAGGCTGAATAACCCGGTCGACTCCTATCCTCCTGAGAGTACTAGCATGTAATGAATCCCGAGCTCGAGCCACAATTGTCTTTACGCCAATAGTCTTCAGTAGAACGCATGCCATGACACTGTCTGCTATGTTAGTCTCGATAGTAATGATAGCTACGGCATAATCCTGAATTCCTAGATCTCTCAGTGCACTCTCATTGGTACATTCTGCAGATACAGCGTAGGTGCACTGGCCCAACACCGACTGAACCCTGGCCTCATCTTTATCAATAGCCAAAACATCATGGCCAAGGTTATAGAGGGTACGAGTAGTACTAACTCCAAATCTTCCAAGACCTATAACTGCAACCTGTTTGTTAGCCATAAAAATTACCTTCGGCATACATTTTATACGCTAGCCAATTGTAACTGGTTCTGTAGCATACCGATATGGGCTCGCTTCCCTATTAGGAACCATTCTTAGGCCTACTATAATAGGCCCTACTCGACCAATGAACATAGTAATTGCAACTATCACATGCCCCAACGCATTTAGTTCACCAGTAGCGCCGGTACTAAGGCCAACTGTACCGAAAGCTGAAACAGATTCAAATGCTAAATCCCTTATTAGCACATGACTGTTAGTAAGGGCCAGACATAAAGTACATAGAAATATAAAAGCCAAACAAACTATTGCCACAGCGTAGGATCTCCGGACTGTGGTGGGAGGTATTTCTCTACCAAATGCTGTCACATTCGCTCTTTCTCTGATTATAGCTACCACGCTGAGAACGATAATAAAAAAGGTTGTTACCTTAATACCACCGGCGACCGACCCGGTCGCACCGCCAATAAACATCAGAAGAGACATAAACACATCCGTCGCAGGCCTAGCATACCCATAATCTATTGTCGAAAATCCGGCTGTACGACCGCTCACACCTTCAAAAATAGATACACCAATCTGAGCATTTAATGGCAAATCTCCAATTGTTTTAGGATTGTTACTTTCAGCAAAAAGGAAGAATAAAGTCCCAGTGATTATTAATACTATGGTCATTGATAATACTATTTTGCTTACTAAAGAAAATTTTCTGATAGAGTCTTTAGAGACTAGATCAACGACTACCCAAAAACTTAAAGATCCCAGAATTATCAGCCATCCTATTATGCTTAAAACAACAAAATCTTCCCTGAATGCATGCAAGCCATCAGAATGGTTCAAAATAACAAACCCTGCATTATTGAATCCCGAAACCGAGTGAAACAGGGCTTGCCAAGCGGCCTCTCCTGGAGATTCCGAAAGAGATTCCGAAAATAGGAACCTTGCGAACAAAGCCAAAAACCCTATGATCTGAATTGATATAGCAGCTATAACTATCGTGACACTTAATCTCTGGATCCCTCCCATATTTTCGCTTCCCAGAGTTTCCCTAATGAGCAATCTCTGGGCCATTGAAACTCTCTGACCGAGAACAGCCAATAAGAAGGCGGCTAGAGTCATAAATCCTAGTCCCCCCACAAACATAAGAAGCAAAATAATCACCTGACCAATTGGAGTCCAATAAGTGGCCGTATCTACTATGATCAAGCCAGTAACCGTCACAGCAGAGGTGGCAGTAAATATTGATAAAACTGGATCTCCCCACCCTTGTTCATGATGAGCAAATGGAGCCGACAGCAAAAAGGCTCCCACTAATATCAAAGCCAAAAACACCCCAACCAATATGAGAGGAGAGGGAAAAGTACGGGTATTTATTCTCCTCTGATTGACATTAAAGGTGATAGGAGCTATTTCTGATCGCCTAGGTTTTGTTATAAAAATATCGCCAAGGCGTTTGTTGAACCTAGTATCCATTTTATGATTCTATGTGAGATAGGCCGTGAATAATTATAAAAGGGCCTTGATAATCTGCTAATAGTTTATATTCCAAAGTAGCCTTCAATTATACCAGTCAGTTAAAACAAGGTATTTGGAAGGGTTATGTACTCTCTTAATTGAGCAGAATGTAGCCCAAATTTGGCAATTCAGAGCCTACAAACACCGATATTCTTGAAAGATAAACTCAAACAACCGGAAATATCGGGAGTAAAGAACATTTGAGAGCACCAAAAGGCTTTCACATATCACACCCCGACATTCACCTACCTCACTTAACTTCTCCTCACGGATTCCTGCCGCACGTATTAGACCAATACATTCATTCCCGGTGGAACCACTATTTTTTTCAGTGCTGCCTTGCCTCAATACCTTTGATATTTATATTACTTATTGGAGATACTTTAAAAACCGCAATAGTAGTCGGAATTGCGTCCTCTGCATTTACGATATTTGTAGGTCCAAACAGAGTGGCTGCAACGCCTCGCAAAGTAATTGGAGGGCATCTCCTGTCAGCCTTTATAGGAACCCTAATCGCCCTGATCCTTCAATCCCCTCCTTTGATCCAAATGGTATTGGAAAACCGTTACTCCCTTGATGTGGCCGCAGCTCTATCAGTTGGGATTGGTATATTTTTGATGGTGATTACCAACACTGAACACCCACCGGCGGCAGGCACCTCCCTAGGACTAGTAATCCAATGCTGTGAACTAAATATGGGGGTCGATTGGTCCTCCCTGATATTCATAATGGTTAGTGCCGGCTTGCTTTCTGGAGTGAGAATCGCCCTCCGTGATAAAATGGTGAATCTCCTTTAATAAGCATCTTGGGAGATTTCTGTACCATATAAATATGTCTGTGTTGCAAAACTTACGCATCGCAAAGCCATTTGTGCAATGGCGGCCGTTTAATACCAGCACGTGGATGTCTGACAGGTTAGGTGCCCTAGATACATGAATTCCAACCTAGAATATTCCATTACTCGAATACACAATTCTAAGACAAAGCTGGTCATGTCTGTCTCTGGAGTAGGCTCCCAATCAATTAATTGGTTATTGAGTGTTCCTGGCGCGTCGAAAACTTTGCTCGAAGCAACCATTCCATATTCCAATCAATCTCTCAATAGCTACATTGGAGAAGTGCCCGGGCAATACGTGTCTAAAACAACAGCGTTGTCGATGGCAAAGGCTGCATATATACGGGGAACTCAATATGGCAATAACGAGATGGACATCATTGGAGTTTCATGTACGGGGGCAATATCTACAAATAGAAAAAGAAGAGGCCCTAACCAGGCGTTTATTGGATTATGGGGTCCTAGATTAAAGTATGTAGCTCACCTAATTCTCAAAAAGGGAGAAAGGAACAGGGTTGAAGAGGAAGAACTTGTGAGTTCACTAATCGTTCAATACATAGAAGAGAAACTACTAGGTAACAGCGTATTAAGTGTGGAATT
>DTSF01000122.1 GCA_012965485.1 Dehalococcoidia bacterium | reverse complement strand
AGTTTAAAGTTTAGATTCCAAATGATTTTAGTTTGCTCACGAGATTTTGGTCCATATTTTATCAGCTGTCTTGATTTATCGTTCTTCATCATAGTTTGGTGTTGCAGTATTTTGAACCTGCAATGAGGCGTTCTTTATATGAGTCTTTGTGCATTTTAGATAACCAGTAGATAAGTGAAATAGTCATGTCTTTGGAAGAAATATTCCTGAGGCTCACGATAGAGGAAGAGGAACTACCCAGTCCTCCGGGGGAAGCTTCTTGACAAATTTAATCGCTATCACCCGAAAGGAGGCAAAAGCCTATTTTTCGACTCCTTCTGCCTACATAGTCGGAGCTATGTTCTTAGTTTTGACTGGGGTGTTTTTTGTATTTGATGTGAGTAAGCCATTTGCTGAAGCCGGAGTGAGAGGACTTTCCGATTGGGCAAGTTTTTTCATTGTGTTCCTTGCACCTCTCATTACAATGAAGCTGCTAGCTGAGGAGCAAAAATTAGGGACCCTGGAATTATTATTAACAGCCCCAGTCCGGGAATGGGAAGTGGTTTTAGGCAAATATCTCGCTAGCTTCTTGATGCTTTTAGCAATCCAATCGGTAACCTTCTATTACGTTTTCATCGTCTATTTTTTCGGCAATCCGGACACGGGCCCAGTAATCAGTGCCTATCTCGGATTAGTCCTACATGGAGCGGCTGCTCTGGCGATCGGTATGCTAGGTTCATCCCTTTCAGGTAACCAAATAGTATCAGCTGTAGTCGCAACAGCTATATTGCTGATATTTTCGTTTGTAAACAGGGTTTCATCATTATTGGATGGGGCTCCTGCAGAATTCATCGATGCCCTCTCCATGAATGCTAGGTTATCGGATTTCGGCAGAGGGGTTATCGACCTAAGTCATATAGTCTACTTTCTGAGCATTGTAGCGATATTTTTATTCCTATCGATACGTTCCCTCGAAACAAGAAGGTGGAGATAGGAATGTCACTTCAACCTCACATAAATGATGATTCTTATGTCGAAATAATACTATCGTCCATTAAATCTCCAAACTTTTGGAGCATCATATTAGGATTCGCAGGCATATTCGCAGTTATTCTCGGCGGTTCAATTAATTTAGCTTTTGATGATCTCAAAGACTTATCGCTGTGGGTTCTCATGGCCGGCGCCGGACTAATATTACTAGCACTAGTATTATCACCAAGAGCAGTGGCGATGTTCCTTGTCGGAAGAAAAGGAAGATACGGTGTAAACGTGGCCATTATGACTCTGGCATTCTTTGTAATTCTCCTAATAGCCAACATTTTAATGTATCAAAACCCAAAAAGGATTGATGTGACGGCCACAAGGATTTTCACACTTTCTGAACAGACTTATGGAATATTGGATAACCTTTCCAAAAACAATCAGTCAGTGCATGCGTATGCCTTCTTTGTATCCTCGGTTTCCTCAGACAACCAACGACAATTAGCTGAAGACCTATTAAACGAATTTGACAGGAGATCTGACAATTTTAGTTTTTCACTTGTGGATCCTGAGTTAAACAGGACGGAAGCATTGAGATATAACGTGACAACTTACCCCTCAATTGTGTTTGAAGCAGATGACGGAAAATTCGAAGGCGTTACTCTTTTAACAGAACAAGATTTCGTAACCGGCATATTAATAGCAACAGGGACGAAGCAAAAAGTCATTTATTACCTAACTGGGCATGGTGAAATATCCGTGTCTAGAGACCCCATGACTGGTGCAATCGGATTGGAAGGCTTAGATCTAGCAATAGAAGGCATGCGAAGAGACAATTATTTTGTGATGCCTTTGAATTTGAAACAGTTTGAAGTTGTGCCAAGTGATGCTGCCGTATTAATAATTGCAGGACCTAAGAACAATAAAGACTTGGACGAGCCTGAACTAACAGCGATTTTGAAATATGTTCGAGACGGTGGAAGAATATTAATGCTACTCGATCCTAATCCGCCAGTAAAATTTAACGGCCTGGCCGCTCTTTACGGAATAGCAATATCCAGTGAACATGTGGTAGATGCCGTAAGTAATGTCTCAGGGGAAATGCTCACTCCAATGGTGCAAAAGGCCAACGGTCAATTCACCACAAGTAACTCGGCCCCTGGCCTTACTATAGCTGATGACATATCGGTAACAATTTTCCCAGATTCGGCTGCAATACTCAGCCCGTCAGCTGAAGAATTTGCACTAAGAGACCATATTAAATTCACTCCACTTGGCATGACTACCCCGGCAAGTTGGCTGACCAAAGATCCTGAGGATCTTACATATTCTTCAGAGAAGCAACAGGGCCCTTTTCCTATATCCGCTGTGGTTGAGGCCACAGGAATGTATACTGATTTAGGAGCCACTCACCAACTTGCAAAAATCGTTCTATTCTCCGACTCAGATTTTGCCAGCAATAAATACTTCACCAGCATGGATAATTCAGATATTTTCCTCAATTCAATAAACTGGCTCGCCGAAGATTTTGAGTTGATATCCATAAGGCCCAAACTAATGCCTTACAGGGAACTGGTTGTGAACAGTAGAGAAAGGGATTTCATTAAGTGGTCCAGTTGGACACTCCCTCCGACCTTCATGCTCTTCATGGCTTTGGTTGTATGGTGGAGACGTAGATAAGAGAGATCAAAATTGAATCTTAAAGCCACCTTAGCGTTAATAATACTGGCAGTTGTTGCTGTTGCAGTTTACATATTTAATCCTTTTTACCAAGAGGATAAGAAACCTCCTCCAAAACCTTGGTTTTACCAAGTTTCAGTAGATGATATGACGTCAATCCGGATCACTCATAAGGACAAGAGTGAATCATTTGTCAAAACCCCTTCAGATACATGGGCATTTGATCAGGATATCTTGATCCCTCCTGATCACAATAGATGGGGTGGTATTGCTTTTATCCTTGGAGGGCCACAAACGAAACGGGATCTAACGGAAACCACTACCCTAATAGAGGACCCGGCTCAATATGGCCTCGACAACCCTATTACAGTAGTAAATATTGGCCTCACCCTTAATAGGACATTAGAATTCAGGCTTGGCGACAAAACTACCAACGGTTGGCACCACTACGGCCAGATCGTGGGATTCCCTCAATTATTTTTGATAGCCGACACGTGGGGTGAGGTACTGGCCCGACTAGCAGTAGAACCCCCCTACCCCACATGGTATATCGAACGACCTACAGACCAAATCAGCGAAATAAATATTTTTCCCAAATCGGAAGATGTTAAGACCGACAAGGCTCAGCTGAATTTCAAAAGGGAAAAAGACGGAACTTGGCGAGTAATCGATTACCTCGTCAGCACAGAATCCCGGTTGGTCGATGATGCCAAATGGCAGAAACTTTTGCCCACAATAAAAAGCCCTTCTGGGGTTGATGTCGCAGTCCACAAAGTTCGGGACCGGGATTATTCCCAATGGGGCATCGGAGACAACTCAGCGGCAGTAGAAATACGTTTCCAAAATACAACAGAGCGAGGTACAACATACACCGACGGCTCCTTACTGTTAATTGGTGACCCAGAACCTGGTGGGCAAGCTTATTACGGTAAGTCTGCACAAGAAGGAGTGACTCAACCAGTCCTACTATT
>DTSF01000121.1 GCA_012965485.1 Dehalococcoidia bacterium | reverse complement strand
CCATCACAGGCCACCCTCTTGATCCTTGGTTCCATGGTGCCACCATCAGTTATTATTATTTCGGTTATTGGATATTTGGCACATTATCAAAAATTTCATTAATCCCCACCGTAGCCACATATAATCTTTCGTTGGTTGCAATACCTGCGATGACCGCGTCTTCAATATTCGCACTAACTTCAATATTTTTAAAATTCTCCAGATTGAAATTCGATTTCCTGACAATTTCATGCAGTGTGATGGCATCACTCACAGCCGTTTTCATGGGGAATTTACAGGGATTTTTAGAGTTTTTAAGAATCAATTCGATTGGATCATCCAGCTTTTGGCAACGAATTTGCATCGATGGAATGCAAAATCCGGTAATCAATACAATAGACAGCTGGAGACCAACTGAATTTTGGTGGTGGTTTAGAAGTTCAAGAATAATCAACTATTTTGGCCCCGCATGTGAAGGACAAGGTCTTGATTACACCATCAATGAGTTCCCTTTCTTTAGCTATCTTCTCGGAGATCTACATCCGCACGTTATGGTCACACCATTTTTATTGACTTTTATATTCATTGCTTATGATTTATCCAAAAAAGACTTCACCAAATCCCTTGGGTTAATGTATTGGCTGGAAGTTGCATTGGCAGGGGTAATGTTAGGGTGTGTGAGTTTTATCAGTATGTGGACAGCCCCTATCTGCATAGCCATAATTTTCGGGGTATATGGCCTGCACTGGCTTTCAAATACCAATCTCAATCCGATTAAATTAGTGCAATCTATTTCATTGGTATTCGTCATAGGTGCACTTGTGCTCCTGCCTTACCTATGGTCTTTTAAATCAGACATCGATGGATTAGCAAAAACCCAATATCAGACATCTATTATCCATGGATTTGTGGTATGGGGTCCTTTATTAATGCTTTCAATTCCGAAAATAGTGAGCACCTTTTGGACAACCCCTATCAGTACAGCTTGGAAATACCACGTGAGTATTTCCTTCGCAGTAGTCAGCATACCCTGGATGATAAGGCTTTTGATCCCTGAAGCCAGTACTAATTCCGACGGACCAAGCATGATTGGTTTTGCTTTCCCTATAACCATTTTTTGTTTCATTTCTACGTTGACTTTGTTAACTCTGACAGCCAGAGAAGGCCTAAGTGATAGAAGCCTAGTTTTTTCAATTTTCTCTTTATCAATGTTTCTGATATTGATACCAGAACTTTTTTACGTTGGAGACGTATATGGAAACCGCATGAACACAGTTTTTAAGCTCTATTACCCTGCTTGGATACTACTATCAATCTGTGGGAGTTACTCGGCATATTATTGGTTAGCCGGATATATACGCCCTCAAAAATTTCTCAAATATATTTATACGTTTGTTGCCGGCATAATTATTTTATGTGCCTTCTACTATCCTCCAGCTGCCACCATGACTAAACTTAACGAATCTAGCATTTCAGGTTTTAAAAATTCGAATTCAGGGCCAACAGACTTAGAGGTATCGGCTCTTGATTACGCCAAACAAAACATAAGTCTTAACCAGGGAATACTAGAATCCGTCGGGGAATGGGACAGTTCCGGATTCATCTCCCGAAATACCGGTATCCCAAATTTAGTCAACTGGCCGGGCCATGAAAGTCAATGGCGAAATTCTGATCCTGCAATATATCAAAGAGCCGCCGACGTAGAGACGATATATTCTACGGAGGACCTTGCACAAGCAAGATCATTATTGGAAAAATACGATATTAACTTCATTTATGTCGGTGATCTTGAAATGAATCGGTATACCTCTACACAATTAGGAAAATTCCAATCTCTCGGCACATTGGTTTTTGGAGATATAGGTAGTGTTGCAATTTTTGAGATTGACCATTGAAATATATGCACAAGTACTTCCATATTGAAAAAATTTCAAACCTAACTCGGCTAGAGTGGTTGTTATATTTCTGTCTGTTTGCTGTTGCTTTGTTGCTCCGAGTTTACGATCTGAGTGCCAGAGCCATGCACCATGACGAAAGTCTCCATGCATATTATTCTTGGGAGCTATTTCAAGGATCTGGTTTAACACATAACCCTATGCTACACGGTCCATTGCAAATGCAGTTGACATCCCTAATTTTTTTCCTTTTTGGCGACACTGACGTAACTGCCCGAATCCTCTATGTTGCCGCTGGAACGATTCTAGTTATTCTACCCATCTTCTTTAGGGATCTGCTCGGCAAACATGGGGCAATAATGGTCTCCATCTTACTGTCCATATCCCCTTCCATGGTTTATTTCAGCAGGTTTGCTCGAAATGACATACTTATGGCGGTTTTTACTTTTGGCATGATCATCACCATGTGGAAATACCTTGTATCCGGCAATAAAAAGAATCTTTATTTGATGTCTGCCCTTCTTGCCTTAAGTTTTTCAACTAAAGAAAATGCTTATTTGATCGTCGGAACTTTAGGATTGTATTTAACAATGGCTTCCATACATGAATCGTGGCCAAGAAAAAATTACAGAGACCAGTTCCCAAACCTATCCTATCCCCGTTTAATCTTCGTTTCCACCATGATGATCTTTAAGACCTTTAGGGATTGCATATATACCCATCCGCGCAGCCGAACCTTCACGGTATTAATACTGTTGATTTCATTAACACTACCCCAATGGTCGGCTTTCTTCGGTATCTTTCAAGAAACCATATTACTAAAATGGTCTAATATCATTCTACTTTCTGGAGAAGGTGCCTCCAATATAGGAATGCCGACACACGGTGGCAAATTACTGGCCTTTCTAGTGGTTTTCTCCCTAATAGCCGCATCTATGTACATTGGGTACAAATGGTACTGGAAAATTTGGTGGAAATGCGCCGCCATCTTTTATTTAATTTGGTTGTCCACTTACACTACTTTATTCACCAACATTTTCAGCGGCGTACAATCTGGAATATGGCAATCGCTGGGTTATTGGATAGTGCAACAAGGGGAGGCTCGGGGAGGCCAGCCCGCACATTATTATCTAACTCTTATCACAATATATGAATACCTACCAGCAATTTTTGCAGTACTGGCATCTCTGTATTTTCTGAAGCACCGCACCAAGTTTAATCTATTCTTGATTTATTGGACCGTAATAACTCTATTCCTTTACACGATTGCGAGCGAAAAAATGCCATGGTTACTCGTAAATATATCTTTACCAATCATTGTGCTTTCTGGAAAATTTTTAGGGGACTTATTCGGTAAATCCAGCTTTAAGTCAAAACCTAATTTCAGCCAATGCATGATTTATTTCGTTCCAACAATAGCGCTAATAACCGCTTTTAGCGTTACTAAGTACTCTTCCAGCTTGCACCAAATACCTAGGGTGTTTGCGGCAATAATAATGCTTTCGCTGATCCTTGCCAGTTTTGTATTTATGGTGAGGTTTATTCAACGTTACGAGACCCACATCTTAGCAAAGTATTTGTATGCTGGTTTTGCCACGATACTTCTTTTGCTGACCATTCGTACAACTATTTACACAAATTTTGTAAACCCTGATATTCCCATTGAAATGCTGGTTTACACTCAAACTTCCCCAGATTTACTTCAGGTCAACAACAAAATAAAAAACTTAGCCCACCCCCA
>DTSF01000120.1 GCA_012965485.1 Dehalococcoidia bacterium | reverse complement strand
GTATGCTGAGAAAAGGCAACAACTTCAGGGCGTTATAAAGAACACCAATTCATCTTTGGAGGCGCGCGCGGAGGCTAGAACAGAGATGTCAAAATTGCCTAGGAATTCTAATCCAGTAAGAATAAGAAATCGGTGCCAGATAACTGGCAGGCCTCATGGTTATATCAGATATTTTGGATTGTCTCGTATAGCCTTTCGTGAGATGGCACACGCGGGTGAACTACCTGGTGTAAAAAAGGCAAGTTGGTAGGTAAAAGAATATGTCAGTAACAGATCCGATAGCAGATATGCTTACAAGAATTCGAAACGCAGTGATGGTTGGCCATGAATCAGTCGATATACCAGTCTCTAACTTAAAGGTAGAGATAGCTCAAATATTGGAAAAGGAAGGGTTTTTGGAAGGGTATGAGATACAGAATGAGGGTCAAATTGATGCAACTATACAATTGAACCTCCATTATTGGCAAAAAGGAGAACCTGCAATAACTGGATTAAAGCGAATCAGCAAACCAGGTCTTCGCATATACTCCAAAAATAGCGAATTACCGATTGTATATAGCAATAGAGGAATTGCTGTGATCTCAACAAATAAAGGTGTTATGACCGGGATAGAGGCAAAACGGAGTGGGGTAGGCGGTGAGGTTTTATTCTACGTCTGGTAGGGAGAATTTTTATGTCGAGAATTGGAAATCAATTAATACAAATACCATCGGGTGTCGATGTAACTATCGATGGGACGGAAGTCACAGTAAAAGGCCCCAAGGGTAGCTTAAGTCAAAATTTTCACCAGGATATGATGATTAGCCGAGATGGAGACATAGTCAAAGTCACTAGACCTAGTGACGAAAACGAACATAAAGCTTTTCATGGACTGACCAGAAGCCTGTTATCCAACATGGTAGAGGGAGTTAGTGAGGGGTTTACTAAAGAATTGGAATTAGTAGGTGTCGGGTACAGGGTGCAACAAAAAGGTAAAGGAATAACTCTGAATGTGATGTTCAGCCATTCAGTGGAAATACAACCTGATTCCGGTGCTGAATTAGAAGTGGACGGGAATACGAATATAAAAGTGTCAGGTATTGATAAACAGGTTGTTGGTCAATTGGCGTCCCAGATTCGTAAGGTAAGACCACCAAACGTATATACCGGTAAGGGCATCAGGTATGCTGGCGAGGTGGTGAAGTTGAAACCTGGGAAGAGTGCAAGGAGAGCCTAAATTATGTCGGCTTCAAATGGAAAAATGAGAAGGGTGGTTCGTCACAATAGGCTGAGGTCTAAGATTTCAGGCACCGCCAAGAGACCGCGTTTAGCAGTCTTTAGAAGTATTTCACACATATATGCCCAATTGATTGATGATGTGGAAGGAAGCACTATTACAGCTGCCTCCTCTTTAGAGAATGAATTGAAAGATAAAGATAAAGACAAAGACTCGGGAAAGATATCAATATCAAAAGTGGTTGGAGAGTCAATCGGTAGGAGAGCGGCCGAAAAAGGAATAAGTGAAATAGTATTTGATCGAGGTGGATATAAATACCACGGAAGAATCAAGGCAGTTGCCGAAGGGGCTAGGGAAGCGGGGTTAAAATTTTAGCAGGGTATATTAATAATATGCCCAAATTTAGGTGTTAAATAGATGCAGGAAAAACAGGACCGAAGAAGAAACAAAGGTCAAGAAGAAGAGTCTCCGATAACAGAACGCACTGTTCGCATTAATAGAGTCTCGAAGGTGGTGAAAGGTGGACGACATCTTAGTTTCAGTGCCCTCGTAGTGGTTGGCGATGGAGAAGGACGAGTTGGGATAGGTATGGGAAAAGCTTCCGCTGTTCCAGATGCCATCACCAAAGGTTCTGCATATGCCCAAAAAAATATGGTGGATATTCCATTGAAAGGAGATACCATCGCCCATGACGTTTCAGCTAAATTTGGCGGTAGTATGGTAATGCTGAAACCAGCTCCTCCTGGCACAGGGGTGATAGCCGGAGAATCAGTCAGGGCCGTTGTTGAATTGGTGGGTGTGAAGGATATTGTTACTAAAGTGAGGCGAAGCACCAATCCTACTAATGTTGTTAAAGCAACCCTCAAAGGGCTCCTAATGCTAAAGGACCCTGAAGCTGAGATTTCTCGGAGGCGGGAATACGCACAGCGGACCGCACTTGCAAAGAGTGAAACGCTTTCACAGGATCCATTAGATTAAGGTATCGCAAAATGGCAAAAATTTCGGTTACATGGAAAAAAAGCACCATCGGTTATTCTCAAAGGCAAAGAAGAATAATAGAGAGTTTGGGACTTAGAAAACTAAACCATACGGTGGTACATGAATCATCCCCTTCTATTATGGGGATGTTAGAGAAAGTAGGGCATTTGGTTGAGGTTAGAGAAGGCGAATAATAGGGACTGACAGTTTAGGTATTTAGATATGACTATGCAAAATCACACAATAAAATCCCCAGGATCTAAATCTGGGAAGCGAAAACGGATTGGCCGAGGAGATGGTAGCGGAAATGGGAGTTTTTCTGGTAAAGGGATGAAAGGTCAGAAATCCAGAAGCGGCGGGGGTGTTAGACCAGGGTTCGAGGGCGGTCAACTGCCTTTGATCAAAAGAATGCCGTCATTGAGAGGCTTCACAAACATTTTTAAAACGAAATATCATCTAGTAAACATAGATAGTATTTGTCGTGTGTACCCGGACGGGGGCGAAGTATCCCCGCAAGGATTGGTTCAAAATGGAGTTATCAAAGACGAGAAATTACCTGTAAAAATTTTAGGTAGGGGTGAAATAACGGTAAATTTGGAGATCTCTGCTCATAAATTCACGAAATCTGCTAAGAACAAAATTGAGACGGCAGGTGGGACAGTACAGGTAATAGACTAGATGGTTCGGCAAGCTCAATCGTCTCGATCTGATCAATTATCTCGACCTCAATTAATCCAGTCCATGCTGGATGCAATGAAGGTTCCAGATTTACGGTACAAAATCCTTTTCACCTTTGCAATGCTCCTTATTTTTAGGTTTGTTGCTCACGTTCCGGTACCTGGCGTTGACACTCAAGCTTTATCCCAAGCATTTCGTGATCAAGCACTTCTAGGGTTCTTGAATTTATTCAGTGGTGGTGCATTAGCCAATTTAAGCGTGGCTGCTCTAGGTGTTTACCCATATATCACCGCTTCAATCGTTATGCAGATACTCACCCCAGCTATGCCTGGCCTCAAAGCGTTATCTCAGGAAGGGGAGTTTGGACGCCAAAAAATCAACCAATATACCCATTTTTTGACAGTTCCGATTGCTTTCATGCAAGGTTGGGGGCAGTTAACCCTTCTCAGATCGTCAGGAGTGCTTCCCGGAGTCGATTTTGGCCTAAATTTGCATACCTTTGCCATGATGTTGTCACTTGTTGCAGGTACCATGTTTTTGGTATGGCTGGGCGAGTTAATAACTGAGAGAGGTCTTGGAAACGGGGTTTCTCTAATCATATTCGGTGGCATCGTTGCAAGTCTGCCACAAATGTTGGGAAGAGGATTTCTAGAAAATGACTACGTATCTACACTAATTATGCTTGGAGTAATTGCGTTTGCATTGATATACATAATCGTCTTTTTTAATGAGGCACAGCGTAGGGTGCCAGTGCAATA
>DTSF01000119.1 GCA_012965485.1 Dehalococcoidia bacterium | reverse complement strand
GTTTTACGTTAGTTAATTTATTCGCAATAGTGGTTTGGGTTCCGTTTGTGGAGGAACTTTTTTTTAGAGGTTTTTTGTTAACCTCTTGGATTCCCAAATATGGTCATGCGAAATCGATATTGCTTGTTTCATTGGTATTTATGTTTGTACACTTGCACCCGGGATTGTATTTTCCAGTATTCATGAGTTCTCTATTGATCTCATATCTTTTCATAAAGACTAAGTCTTTGTGGCCAGCCTTTCTATCACATGCGGCCCTGAATTTGTTAGTTGTGATAGTTGCGGCTTCTGCTTGAATTGGGCAAAATATTGTGCACGTAATCCTATATTGATCAGGTAGGTAACCAAATGGAAAATAGAATCGACTTAAAACTCCTCGATGTGAAATCAGAAAATAGACCGGCTTTAGTGCCCTATCTAACTGTTGGATATCCCACTATAAAACTGTCAGTCGCAATAGCCTTGAAGACCCTTGGATCTGGGGCTGATATGTTGGAATTAGGAATACCTTTTAGCGATCCCATAGCTGACGGGCCAACTATTCAGAAAACTGGGTTCAAAGCTCTCGAAAACGGCGTCAGCCTTTCGGTATGTATGGATGTTTTAACTAAGATTCGGGAAGAAAACAATGACTCTCCTATTATATTCATGGGGTATTTCAACCCGTTTCTTCAATATGGGCTGGAACGTTTTATGGAAGACGCGTCGGACCGTGGTCTCGATGGTTTGATAATCGTTGATCTACCAATGGAAGAGTCGGTAGTTATATCTGAGCAGTGCAGGAAAAATGGGATACACCATATTCCTTTACTGGCTCCGACCAGTACCGAGGAAAGAATAAAATCTTCTTGTGAACATGCCGGTGGGTTCATATATTGTATCAGCCTCACAGGTGTAACTGGAGCCCGTGACGGTTTATCGATGGGTGTAGAAAGTTTGGTTGAGAGAATCAGAGCTCATACGGATTTGCCTGTGTTGGTTGGGTTTGGAGTTTCTCAGAAAAAAGATGTTGAGATGATATCTAAATTTGCCGACGGTGCGGTCGTCGGTAGTGCGTTTTTGGATCATATAGCGAGTTCCAGCGAGGGGAGTGAGATATCGGCAGCTGGAGCATTCATTGAGAGCATATCGGTGAAATAAAACAGAGAGGTTGTAATGTCTGAAGTACGGGCCATAAGAGGTGCAACAACATCCCCCAGTAATAGTTCGAAGGAAATTCTTGCTGCTACTACCGAAATGTTGGGTTTGATAAAAAAAGAAAACTCACTGAAAGTTGATGATATTATCAGTGCATTTTTTACAACTACTCAAGATTTAAATGCTGAATTTCCTCCAGTGGCTGCTAGGAAAATGGGGTGGGTAAATGTTGCTCTAATGTGTTCTCACGAAATGAATGTCCCCGGGGCATTGCAGAAATGCATCCGTGTTATGGTGCACGTGAATACTGACAAGAATCCTACTGATATTGTGAATATATATCTTCGAGATGCTGTCAACCTTAGGAAGGGAGAATTTGAGAATGGTTAGTGATCAGGTTGTTGGAGAAGTTGAATGGTATTTCCGTCTGGATCTTGAAATGTGCAGACCCACCCCCCCCAATGTTCTTCTTCCGGCTCCCTAAGAAACTTTATACCGTCACTTTTGAGGCTTTTGGTGAATTTTTTGATATCTTTGACATCAAAATTCAACATTATTCTTAGAGGTTCTATGGAATTATCTGTTATCTGTGAATGCGATCCGATACTAAACCTGAGATCCTCCCATCGGTAGGCAATGAAATGGTCTCTCACAGAGTGGGGTTTAAGACCTAGGATACCCTCATAAAAATGCCTTAAACGGGCTAAGTCATATGTCCATATGATTGCCCCTGAAAATCTGATCATGATTCCTCTTTTTTACTTTGCATTTGGTCAATAATCGGCTTCCAATTTTATTATGTCCATGTATATAATAACCATAGAAGACAGAAACGCATGGGTGGATGAAAGTTTACAGAGGGTCTTCTAAAAGGAGGTAAGTCGCGTTGGATATTAGTAGTAGGAGGTCGACCAGGTAGGTGTTCTCTGGAACGCCTCCACAGGTAAAGCGCTCGGAGTAGGTTTACTGCTGCGGGCGCTTTTAGTTTCTCCCCTCAAAAAACCTTCTTGGGTTATCAACCATAATGTTTTGTATGTCCTCCTCTGATGCGCCCAAGTTTTTAAGTCGAGGTAGAACTTGCCGGGTTATGAATAAATATCCGTCCGGATTATACTTCGATCGACTCGTTTGCCCTTCTTTTGAATCTATGCTGAGTCTGACTGACCAGTCGTGCCCCAGCATGATTCTTTTTCCATATCCGTCTGCTATTAGTCTCATGGCAGTATCGGTTCTTTGCTTCCAATTCGGAGTTCCCATAGTTCTGCCTCCTGGGTACCTATCCAGTCCTATCCAAACACCTCTATCGAGTAGGCTTTCCAGATAATGTATGTCCATAGTGTCGTTACTGTGTCCGACGTAAACCCTATTTAAATCAATTTTTTCATCTTCGAAAACTCTGACCTGTTGCTCGCCGACACGATCAGGGGCCCAAGTATGGGTGGATATTGGAACTCCGGTTTCTCTTTGGGCCCGGGCTGCCGCCCTGAGTATGACTTCTCCCTCTCTGGTAACTCCCCCAACATCATTAGCCACTTTAATTATTCCAGCTTTTATATTGGTACCTTCAATTCCTGTTGTTATTTCTCTCTTGTACAGGGCCGCAATACTATCTATCGAAGCATTCCAAAATACTCTAGGTATGTCCCTCCATGTTCCAGTCGCACATATTATGTTCACTCCCGATTCTTTTGACACTTTCGCCAACATATGTATATCCCTGCCGAGGTCGAGTGTCGTCACATCAATTATCGACTTAAGGCCTTCCTCCTTTGCTTCGGAAAGAATTTTTATTGCCTCAGTTATTGAATCTTCTCGTTGTATGAATTCCGGATATATTTGAGGTATTCCAGCAGAACTGACGACGATATGTTCGTGTGACAAGGTGAAACCTAAATCAGAAGTCTCCATCGGGCCCAAAACTGATTCTATCTTGCTCATAGTACCTTTTCCCTAAGTCACACTTTTTGACTGTGGCCTAACTATCCTTGATGACGGGATTACTAAGTGTACCTACACCTGAAATCTCAATTTCACATGTATCGCCATTTTTCATATCCTTGGACGTACCATCGGTTCCCATCCAGATTACGTCTCCAGGATGTAAAGTTAAGTACCTGGTAATTTCCGATATGTATTTTTCTACTCCAAAAATCATGTCGTTAGTTTCGAACGAAATGGTTTCCTTACCATTAAGTCTCACGGTTGTCACCATATCATCGAGGGTTGCTTCCGTTTCAATCCAAGGTCCCATAGGCTTAAACGTGTCAGTATTCTTGGCACGCCATAAAGTTCTATCAGAGGCCTGCCATGTTCTCTCGCTGACGTCATTACCCACCGTATACCCCAAAACATACTTTAGGGAATCCTCCATTGAAACATTTTTGGCGACTTTCCCAATAACCACTACCAGCTCAGCTTCGTAATGAATTTTATCTGTTGCATCCTTGGGTATGACTATGGGATCTCCGTGGCCTATGATTGCATTATTGGCTCTATATCCAATATCGGCCTTTTCCGGTAA
>DTSF01000118.1 GCA_012965485.1 Dehalococcoidia bacterium | reverse complement strand
GGCCTAACTTCAACCACCGCTAGTTATATAGAATTGACATCTTCTGTAGTTGCACTCCCTAGTCTTTTTGCAGCGGGATGGCTGGGAGATAAATTATCGAAAAAATACTTAGTGGCAACTTTTTTATTTTTGCAGGGGATATCCACCGTAGTATTGACCGTGGCAAATGGTTTGCCGATGGCTTTGTTGTTCGCGATATTGTATGGAATAGCCTTTGGAGGACGAATACCTTTAATGACTGCGATAAGGGGCGATTATTACGGTAGAAAGGCTTTTGCTTCGATAATGGGTTGGTCTATGCTGCCAAACGGCGTTTTGATGGCCATCGCCCCAGTGTGGGCAGCATGGATGTTTGATAATTATGGTAGTTATACTGTCCCGTTCATTTCCTATGCGGTAATAAATTTGGCTGGGGCTTTTGTTATGTTGTTTGTAAAAAAGCCGAAGTTGTCACCCCCAACTAATTCTTTGAATTCCTAAAGTGTTTTAATGCAGCAAGCCGATTCTAGTGGGAAGGGTGGGAATGCCTCAAGGCGAGATCTGATACGGGGCAGTATACCCCGAAACCTGTGGAACATGGCTTGGCCTCAAATGGCCGACAGCGCCCTTACAGTTGTGGATCAGATTGCAGATCTTTTTTGGGCCGGCAGAATGGGGTACAGGACCATAGCAGGTCTTGGGGTAGCGCAAATTTTTATATTGATTTACTCCACAGCTAGGATCGGCTTGGATGCTGGCATGAGGGCCATGATATCTCGGGCTATTGGGGCAAATGATAGAGAGTACGCAAACCATGTGTTGTTACAAGCTCTGACAATAACTTTTATTTGGACCTTATTGGTTGGCGGATTGGGAATCATTTTCACAAACAAGTTATTGTCAATGGTTGGAGTGAGTGCAGCTGTGGTTGAGTCGGCCACCACATACATGCAACTTCAATTTGTTGCGTACTCGATGCAAAATTTCGTACGTCTCACCGGGGGAGCATTGAACGCGGCAGGCGACAGTATAAACCCACTGAAGGCCGTAACTGTAAGCCGCGGAGTTCACATTTTGTCTAGCCCGTTTTTTATTTTTGGGTGGTTATGGTTTCCTGACATGGGTATAGCCGGGGCAGCTGCGGCAAATATCGTAGCTCAGTTCCTCGGTATGATTATGAATTTGGTGGTTTTATATAAAGGGAATTCAGGGTTAAGACTGTCTTTAAAAGTCTATCGAGTTGATATCATTTTGATATGGAGATTGTTTCGAGTAGGGTTGCCAGCCGCCATGACATCTATGCAGAGATCCGTTTCTCAGTTGGTCCTTTTAGTTTGCGTCTCAAACTTCGGGGATGCTCCAGTCGCAGCCTTTGCTTTGTCAAGGAGAGTTGAAAATATCGTCAATAACACCAGCAGGGGTTTAGGTCGAGCTTCAGCAGCAGTGGCAGGGCAGAATTTGGGGGCAGGGAACATCAACAGAGCTAAAAGCTCTTTGAGCTGGGCACTAGTATATTCTACTATTTTAAGTGCCGTAGCAATGACTTTTTATTTATTGTTTACAGAAGAGATTGCTACGGTATTTAACGGGGACCCCAATTTCCTAGGCCATATGACCACCTGGTTGTTCATACTTGCTATAGCCACTTTTCCTATGAGTTCAGTCCAAGTTTTGACACAAGGGATAAGTAACACCGGGGCAACTGTTGCTCCAATGAATATAACGCTGACAACTATGTGGTTAATTGAAATCCCTATGGCTTTTGGGTTGGCTTTTTTAACTCCCTTGGATTCTGAAGGGGTCCCGTGGGGCATCGCTTGTGGCAATGTGGTGAGATGTTTAGCGTTCTTCTGGTATTTTTATAAAGGGAGTTGGCTTAAGCCGGGTGTAATTTAAACCCGCTACAATATGGTGTAATAACATCTGTTGCTAGTTAAGGTGTTCACAAATTCGTCGAAGTTTTAAGAATATGATTTGGTATAGAGACTGGTTTTTTTACAGCACAGTTATCGTAATATTTGGGGTGGATCAAGTCTCGAAAGAGGTGATTCGCCGGCAGCTTCCCTTATATGGGTCTTGGCCAGAAGAGGGATTTTTAAGAATTGTTCACGGTTTGAACACAGGGTCTGCATTCGGGCTTTTTTCTGGGTTCACTAACATTTTGATCATAGCATCTATAGTTGGAATTGGGGTGGTTTTGTATTATTTTCAGCAACAAGCAATCTCGGTCATATGGTATCGCCTGAGCATAGGATTGATAGTTGGAGGGGCTTTAGGAAATTTGGCGGATCGTTTGAAAGATGGTGCGGTTGTGGACTTCATAAGAGTTGGATGGTGGCCTGCTTTCAATGTGGCGGATTCTTCGATCAGCGTTGGAATGGTTTTATTAATTATTACCCTGTTGTTTGGAGAAAGATTTGGTTGGATCGCCACTTCAGATGAAAGTCGACCTGATGATTCATGAATGAATTAAACTTTGTGGCCCAGCATGACGACATTAGATTGGACCAAATGATTTCGTGTGTTATTGAAGCTTATTCCCGCTCTAGTGCAAGGGAACTGATAAAAAAAGGGCTAGTAAAAGTGGATGGGAAGATAGGGAAACCTTCGACAAGAGTAGCTGTCGGACAACAAATCACAGCTATTATTCCTGAGTACCAAAAGACTTCCCTACAGCCGCAGAAAATAGAATTATCCGTGATCTACGAAGATGAATCACTCATCGTTATTGATAAACCTGCTGGACTTTCTGTTCACCCGGGACCTGGCCACCCCGATGGCACCTTGGTTAATGCCGTAATGGCTCTTTGCCCTGATATAACCGGAGTAGGTGAAGAAAATAGGCCAGGTATTGTACATCGACTAGATATGGATACTTCTGGAGTAATCGTTGTTGCTAAAAACGGCCGAAGCCATAGATCTTTATCCGATCAGTTTAAGAATCGTACGGTTACTAAACAGTATGTGGCCTTGGTTGATGGAAATATGGATCAAAAAAAAGCAATAATTGATGGTCCGATAGGGCGAGACCCATACGATAGGAAGAAAATGGCAATCGTCGAAAATGGACGAGACGCTAGGACGGAATATACTGTCAACGAAAGATTTGCACAATTTGATTGCCTCGGGGTGAAACCAAAAACAGGTCGGACTCATCAAATACGGGTTCATTTGTGTTCAGTAGGCCATCCGGTAGTAGGGGATATTTTATATGGCACTAGGATTGCAGGGCTTGATAGGCAGTTCTTGCATGCGGAAAGTATTTCTTTATCACACCCTATCAACGATATTCTGATGGAATTCAAATCTCCAATACCGCAGGACCTGCTTAAATTTAAACACTCTCTAAGTTAGAATTTGGTGAGTGTTAGTATTCAAATTGATTTTCTGAACAATAATTGAGTTTTTGATTAGATTATGGACTTTTCCAAAATAAGAGTTAGATATGCCCCAAGTCCGACAGGTGAACCCCATGTTGGAAATATAAGGACGGCTATTTTCGACTGGTTGATCGCTCGAAACAGTTCAGGCCAATTCATAGTAAGGGTTGAAGATACAGATCAAGCTAGGAAAGTGGAAGGGGCCATCGAATTACAAAAAGCCTCTCTTAAATGGTTGGGACTCGATTGGGATGAAGGGCTTGGACTGGATGGTAAGTATGGTCCCTATATCCAATCAGA
>DTSF01000117.1:3494-12835 GCA_012965485.1 Dehalococcoidia bacterium | reverse complement strand
CATTCGGATATAAAAAATTCCCCATACGAGTGTGGCATTCCCGCATCTCCATATCATTGGTCTCAAATCCAAATACGTTACTATGTTTTTGCAATATTGTTTGTGATATTCGATGTTGAAGCTGTTTTTCTATTTCCTTGGGCTCTAGTATTTTTGGAAGCTCCTCCTGCGGTTTTTTATGAAATGATTATTTTTATTGGTATATTGCTGTTTGGGTTAGCTTACGTTTGGAGGAAGGGGGTTTTGCAATGGCGATAGACGAAAACTCTAATATTCATATTCCAAAATATGATGGGTTTCCTGCCACTGAAAAACCACTTGGACATGGCTACGAAGCAGGTAAAGGAAACAACCCGGCGGATAGCGTTTTCAATAGGGTTCTGCCCAATGCATTGACTGCAAAATCCGACCAATTATTTGCATTGGCAAGAAAATCATCACTTTGGACTTTATCTTTTGGTTTAGCATGCTGTGCGATTGAAATGATGAGTGCCCATGCTTCACATCATGATCTCGATAGGTTTGGGGTGGTTACCTGGCCTTCCCCTCGTCAGGCGGATGTCATGATAGTTGCTGGCACTGTGGTAAAAAAAATGGCAGATCCCATAAAACTTTTATATGAACAAATGCCTGACCCTAAATGGGTTATTGCTATGGGAAGTTGTGCAACCAATGGAGGGCCCTACTATAAATCATATTCAGTGGTGATGGGAGTAGATCATTTAATACCTGTTGACGTTTACGTTCCAGGTTGTCCACCTAGACCTGAAGCACTCATTTATGGTGTTATGCAATTACAAGAAAAAATAAAAAATGATGCAAATCAATCCTTCAAAAAAGATTCGTTAAATGCCAATGATGGAGAGCAGTAACATATCTTCGAAGCGTGAAATTAAAGCTCCAATGGTGCGGGAATTTCTCGACCAGAGAGGAGAGAATCTTCACAAAATATTAAAAGAATCTATTGCTGACTTTCCGGGGGCAGAAATATCGGTTTCTATAGATATGGTTACGGTCCAAATTGATTCAGTTCATTTGGCTGAAGTTTGTGAACTCCTCAAATACACTGAAAAATTTGGGTTTGATTATTTGTCCTGTATCACTGTAGTAGATTACGAAGAAGAACAGGAAAGATTTGAGATGGTTTATCATCTTATCTCTATCAGACGACGTCACAAAATGGCCATTAAAGTGTCATTACCTTCAAATGACCCGACAGTGCCTTCAGTACTGAGTATATGGAAATCAGCCGACTGGTTTGAAAGGGAAGCCCACGATTTATTTGGCATTAAATTTAAAGGTCGTGAAAATTTACTTCCATTGTTATTATTTGAGGAATTCGAGGGTTATCCAGGAAGAAAAAGTTACCCTTTTCATGATTATGGAGAATGGTAGTAATCAGTAAGTTTAGTTATGCAAGTACACCAACAGGTTAGTGAACATTCTGATGCGATAGATCTTATGGTCAATATGGGTCCTCAACACCCTAGTACCCACGGGGTCTTAAGACTAGTCATATGGGTTGATGGTGAACGTATAGTGAAGGTGGAGCCCCATATTGGTTATCTTCATCGCGGGTCAGAAAAGATATGTGAAAGTGAACAATATAACCAGATTGTGACTCTTTTTGATCGTCTCGATTATGTCGGAAATTTAAACAACGAACTAGCTTTTTGCTTGGCGGTAGAGAAACTTATGGAAACGGTTGTTCCTGAAAGAGCTGAGTATATACGGGTAATTTTGTGTGAATTAAACCGGATAGCTAGCCACATGCTGTTCTACGGTGTTTATGGTTTAGATGCCGGAGCCACTACTCCCATGCTTTATGGTTTTCGTGAACGTGAGAGGGTGCAAGAACTTTTTGAAAGCGTGACTGGCGCAAGGATGATGCATAACTACATCCGAATTGGGGGTGTAAAGGAAGATGTTCCTGATGATTTTGACAAAAATGTGCTGGCATTACTTGATCATCTCAAAAGAGGTGTCGACGAATGTGACAGCCTCTTATCCCAAAATGAGATGTTTCTTGCTCGCACAAAAGGGGTCGGGATCATCAATGGAGAGGATGCTTTGGATTATGGTGTGACCGGCCCTGCTTTGCGAGCGTCCGGTGTTATAGAAGATGTAAGAGTCACAGACCCCTATTCCATTTACGATCGGTTCGATTTTGGTATACCGGTGGGGAGTAATGGTGATTGTTGGGATAGATACTATGTTCGTGTTGAAGAAATGAGAGAGTCAATTAAGATAGTAGAACAGGCCATTTCCAATATTCCTGTAGGTGAGATTTCTGCCAAAGTTAGAAGGATAATTAGACCACCAGCTGGAGAGGTATTCATTCGCACAGAATCTCCGAGAGGTGACCTAGGAGTTTACCTAGTAAGTGACGGTTCAGATAAACCTTACAGAGTTAAAGTAAGGCCACCATCTTTTGCAAATCTACAAGCCCTCGAATATATGCTTGAGGATACCTATGTCGCCGACGCTGTTTTAGTGTTGGGTTCGATCGACATTATTATGGGCGAGGTCGATCGATGAATTTGCCTGAAATCATAGGCTTGTTTTTGAAAGCATCTTTACTACTTGCTTTTATTTTTATTGTGGTTCTTATTCTGACTTTGGCTGAACGAAAGGCATTAGCCCGGATACAGCAAAGAAAAGGCCCTAACAGGGTGGGGTTTAAAGGAATTCTTCAGCCATTTGCTGACGCTTTAAAATTGCTCACCAAAGAAGATATCCTACCGGCATCCGCCAATAAGGGAATTTTTTGGGTTGCACCCCTTGCTGTGTTTCTTCCAGGGTTTTTAATTTGGGTGACAATTCCATTGGCGAAGGAAGTTGTATTCGCAAACATGGATATGGGTCTGTTTTATATAACTGCTATTTCAGTATTGTCTGTTATGGGAATGCTAATGGCTGGATGGGGTTCAGCCAATAAATGGGCAATGATAGGAGGGTTGAGGGCAGCGGGTCAGCTTATAAGCTATGAGATACCCTTCATAATGGCTATTTTGTCCATAGGAATTTTAGCCCAGTCGTTTAATCTGAAGGAAATAGTTGATGAACAGGCCAGATGGCCTTTTGCCATTAAACAACCGTTGGGGTTATTTATTTTTTTTACAGCGGGATTAGCTGAATTGGGAAGGACCCCTTTCGATATTCATAATGCAGAATCTGAGATAGTGGGTGGTCCATTTGTGGAATACAGTGGAGCCCATTGGTCAGTCTTTTATCTTGCCGAATATATGAACACGTTTACTATCGCAGTTCTGACGGTACTGTTATTTCTCGGAGGCTGGCAATCTCCTACATTACCTTTCAGCGGAACTGTTCATACTGTGGCTTCACTCAGCTGGTTTCTAATAAAAACTGCCCTTGTGATCTGGGTCATATTTTGGATTCGTGGCACATATCCAAGATTGAGGATCGATCAACTGATGTCGTTTGGATGGAAGATACTAGTTCCGGCATCCTTTATTAACATGTTCCTTACCGCCTCGGTACTTTACTATGCTTTGCCAGACTGGGTTATTACAGTTGTATCTTTTGGTGTCATAGGTGCAACTTTTTATTTTATAAGGAGAGGATCTCTAGCTGGGAATAAACAAAATACTGTGAAGATTATAAAAACTAGTGATATAAGAGCACAGCTTTCAAATAGGACTGAGGTATAGATGAAAATACATAACCCAGTGGTTGGTTTTATAAAGGGCCTTATGGTCACTATAAGGTCTACCCTAAGGCACCCAGTGACTGCTGAGTACCCTGCGGTTGAAAAACGCCTGGCCCTTTCGAACAGATACATGGGGTTTCCGGCATTAACTTGGGATTATGATGTCGAGGAACCATACTGCACTGGTTGCATGGTATGTGTTCGAGAATGTCCTACCCAGTGTATGTCTGCTCAAATGAAAGATAATCCCAAGCATGAAAAAGGCCTGAGTAGGCGTCGAAAAATCATAGAAAGTTTTGAAATAAATTTAGGACGGTGTATTTTGTGTGGCATCTGTGTTGATGTGTGCAACCTTGATGCGATTGAAATGTCCCACGAGTATGAATTGAGCAAATATCAAAGAAATGCGAACAGAGTTAATTTGAATGAATTATTAGATATGGGTGTTGCTTATCAAAACAAAATTGGGTGGACCCCAAAGCAACCACAAAAAAATAGTGGGATACCAGTACCTCCAAAGCAACCCAAGGATTCCTCTTAATGTCAGTAGTGTTTTTTACGATTGCAGCTATTTTGGTTATTTCAGGTGGTATCGGAGTTGTGGCTGCACGAAATATTGTTTATGCTGCCCTATCGTTGCTGATCGCCATGATAGGAACTGCTGGTATATTTCTAGTAGGGCTTGCGGAGTTTTTGGCATTAGTGCAGCTTCTGATATACGGAGGAGCTGTTGTAATCGTGATTCTATTCTCACTCATGTTAACCAGGATTCAAGATTTCGAATTTTTGACAACAAACAAGCAGTGGCCAATAGCTCTGATAGTAGCAATGTGCCTGCTCGGCTTACTGGCGATTTCCATTTTGGTCGAAGACAGCATCACCACTACAATGGGAAGTACCGATATAACTGAATTAGGTCTGACTTTGTTTTCAGATTGGGCCATACCATTTGAACTTGTATCTTTAGTACTGCTAATTGCTCTTATAGGAACAGTAGTTATGGTTCGTAGGGATAATGAGGAAGATAAGTGATGGAACTAATCTATTTTCAGTTATTAGCCGCGATCCTATTTTGTATAGGAATTTATGGGGTATTGGCTAGGAGAAGTGCAGTTCTCCTATTAATGTCAATCGAGTTGATGCTTAATGCGGTCAACATTAATTTAATTGGCTATGCGGCCTTTTCAAGTTTTGGATCAGCTCACAGAAGTTTAGGGCAAGTCCTAGTAATATTTATCATCACCATAGCAGCGGCAGAACTGGCTTTGGCTATGGCTATTATTTTGAGGCTCTATAGGAATAAAAACAACGTTAATGTTGACGAATTGGATATCTTAAAGGGCTAGGATCTGAACTATGATCTTGAGTGCTGAATATGCATGGATAATACCTGGTTTGGCAGTTATTGCTTTTTGCATAACCAGTTTGTTTGGTAAAAATCTTCCTTATAAAGGAATCTTTTTACCCATAGCAGCCGCTCTATCAGGGTTTATTTTTTTCTGTTTGATATTCGTTGATTTCATCTCTACAGGGTTTAATCCATCAAGTGTAAGCATCGACTGGATTGTCATTGACAACTTGTCTATAACTTGGGGATTCTCAATCGATGAAATTTCTATACTTATGTTGGGGTTGGTAACGTTCATATCTTTGCTTGTCCAGATATATTCAGTGGGGTACATGTCAGGCGATCCTAGAATTTCATGGTATTTTGCCGTCCACGCCTTGTTTGCAGGAGCTATGTTGGCATTGGTTCTAGCCGACAATTTGCTTTTCCTATATTTTTGTTGGGAGTTGGTGGGATTGGGATCATATTTGCTGATCGGGTTTTGGTTTGAGAAGAAAGCTGCATCAGAAGCTGCAAAGAAGGCTTTTATAACCACAAGGTTGGGAGATGTTGGCTTACTAATTGGCATTATATTGTTGTTTAAAGCCACCGGTACTTTTCACATACCATCCATAATTCATGCAGCCCAAGAAGGGGCTATAGCAGAATCTACTTTGATGTGGTCTTCCCTTCTGCTGTTTCTAGGAGCAATGGGGAAATCAGCTCAATTTCCTTTTCATGTCTGGTTGCCTGATGCCATGGAAGGGCCAACTCCAGTCTCAGCCCTTATACATGCGGCTACTATGGTGGTTGCAGGCGTCTATTTGATCGCTCGGATGCTGCCGTTATTGCAGATGGTCCCGGGTTTTTTGACTCTTGTTGCAATAGTGGGGCTATTTACTTTTTTGTTTGCAGGAATAATCGCTTTGGTAATGACCGACATAAAAAAAATTTTGGCATACTCGACCATAAGCCATCTGGGGCTGATGATTCTAACTTTAGGTTCCGGCGGACTGGCTGCTGCTATGTTTCATTTGTTGGTGCATGGCTTTTCTAAAGCACTTCTATTCTTGGGAGCAGGAAGTGTGATGCATGGGATGAATGGTGAGTCTGACTGTTGGAAGATGGGAGGGTTGAGACGAAATATGTCTGTAACCGGAATCACCTTCTTAGTTGGGTGTTTGTCCCTAGCAGGAATTGTTCCCCTGAGTGGATTCTTTAGTAAGGATGAAATGCTGCTCTCAATATATGAGGGGCTTGGGCCCATATTTCTCTTTATTACTCTCGTCGGCGTTTTTCTCAGCTCGCTGTACATGATTCGTTTATTTTGTGTGATTTTTATAGGAGAACATCGAAGTGAAGGGGCGAAAAGTTCCCATGAATCTCCTCGAGTGATGACTTATCCTCTTGTAATATTGGCTATTTTCGGAACAGTATTGGGCATATTGGCTCTTCCATTACCATTCGGAGATTTTGAAGGATTGGGTAATTTCATCGATTCGAAGCATCATTTTCATCTCTCGCCTTGGATAACCCCCCTTTCCCTTTTGATAGCTTTGGCTGGCCTAGTAATTGGCTATATGTGTTATGGATATCCCAAAATTTCGCATCATTTGATAGCTTTAAGGTTCGGCTATTTATACAAGTTGACCGTATCTAAATTCTATATAGATGAACTTTATCAATGGATAATAGATAAAATAGTGTTGTCAGCGGCCCGATTTGTTTCTATATTCGACCGAGTTGTCGTTAACGACACTGGAGTTGATGGCATGGGAATGTCCGTATTGCTTTCTGCCTTTAAAGTGAGGCTAATTCAAACGGGTAAGTTGTACAATTACGGCGCTGCTATGGGGATAGGTATATTCTTCATGGCGGTTATGTGGATATTGGTCAGCAATTAATGGAATTCCTCAGTTTCTCCAATCCCGCAGGTTTGGTTGCTTTACCAATTTTAGGCTGTTTCATCTTATTTTTCATTCCAGGTCATAGAGCTAATCTTGTTCGTTGGATTTCTACAATTTTTGCTTTTGCCATATTGATTATATCTTTCTATTTCTTTTTATCATTTGATCATTCTGAAGGTGGTAGACAATTTATTTATGAATATGAATGGCTATCTTTAATAGGGCCTTGGGGAGAATCTCAAAGAGCCATATCCATGTCGGTTGGGATAGATGGTATTGCTGTAACGATGGTGCTTTTGACAGGTATTGTTATGTTCACCGGCACTGTGGTTTCGTGGAATATTAATGTAAATAATAAAGATTTCTTCATTTTATATTTTCTATTGTTGTCAGGGGTTTTTGGCGTTTTCATTGCCTATGATCTTTTCTTTTTCTTTTTCTTTTATGAATTGTCGGTTCTACCGATGTACCTGCTTATTGGTAAATGGGGAAGTAGCAGTAAGTTCTCTTCTTTTGAGAGGACCAAAGAATACAGCGCCATGAAACTAACCTTAGTTCTTGTTGCGGGGAGTGTCTTAGTATGGGTTGCCATAATCGCTATGTTCGTACAGTCTGGGACAGGGAGCTTTCATATAGATGAAATCCAAAAAGTAATTCCCGCCAAATTCTCTTCAGAATTCCAAAGTGCTTTTTTCTTAATGCTTATGATTGGGTTTGGAATACTGGCCGGCTTATGGCCCTTTCATACATGGTCACCAGATGGTCATGTGGCTGCACCTACTGCGGTAAGTATGGTTCATGCCGGTGTCCTTATGAAATTGGGTGCTTTCGGAATAATTAGAGTTGGAATGACCCTTTTGCCGGAAGGGGCTCAGATCTGGATGCCGCTACTGATAGGACTCGGGGCGGTTAATGTTATTTATGGGGCTCTTTCAGCCATGGGTCAAACGGACCTGAAATATGTCATAGGCTATTCATCAGTTAGTCATATGGGTTACGTATTGATGGGAATAGGCACATTGAGTCTTGTGGGATTGAACGGAGCTGTGTTGCAAATGTTTTCCCATGGGGTTATGACCGCTTTGTTTTTTGCCGTAGTAGGAATGATTTACGAACGTACACATACCAGGGATTCTTTAGTACTTAGCGGGCTGGCACAGAAGATGGGAATAATAGCTATTTTCTTTACTCTAGCGGGTTTAACTTCTCTTGGTCTACCTGGCCTTAGTGGGTTTGCAGCCGAACTATTGATATTTATTGGTATATTTCAAAGTTACGAGATTTGGGGCATTATTTTGGGATCCCTTGCTGTGATTGGAGCTGCGATTACAGCCGTATATATTTTGAGATTGCTATCCAAAGTATTTTTTGGCCTGCCTGATGATACTTTGCCAGAATATTTGGATTCGACACGAAGGGAGAAATTTGCGGCGAGTATCTTAGTCATTTTTATTGTGCTAGTGGGCCTTTGGCCGTTTCCATTTGTGAAAGTAATTGAAAGTGGTGTTGAGCCGATTCTTCTTCAAATTGTGGGGGCGGGATGAACTTCCACTTGATATATCCAGAGTTTCTTCTAATTGGGCTTGCGTTCCTTGTTTTGATATTAGATTTTTTCTTATCGGAGAAAAAAAAATATTTGTTAAATTGGGTTTCCGCCATTGGGATGGTTTTCATACTTGGAATAGCCTTGTTTTTGAACCAGCAAGGTGATCTGTACGAAGGATTGTTGATCATCGACGGGTATGCGAGTTTTTTCAGGATATTTTTTCTGGCTATAGGAATAGTAGTGACACTTATATCACGAGATTATGTGAACTCTAATGTTTCAAATCCCGGTGAATACTATGCTATTTTGATTTTCACTATCTTGGCATCAATATCGTTGGCTTCGTCCGGCGAGTTACTAACAGCCTATGTCAGCCTAGAAATTTTGAGCTTCGGGTTATATGTGTTAGTCGCATATGATCGATATAATCCCGCTTCAAATGAAGGAGGGGTCAAGTTTATCCTTTTAGGGGCTTTTTCCTCGGCTTTGATTCTATATGGCTTGAGTCAAACATACGGTTTGATAGGAACCACTAGATTTAATGAAATTGCCGTTTTACTTAACTCGATGGAAAACATATCAATTGGGATGCTCATCGGGTTCGTATTGATTCTGGCTGGAATAGCATTCAAACTGGCTGCCGTACCGTTTCATATGTGGGCTCCCGATGCCTATGAGGGGGCGCCCTTACCAATAACGGCTTGGTTGTCGTGGTCAATGACGTGCCCCCGAGGGTTTTGTGCCACCCGTTATGCCAGTCCTACAATGACAGGGAACGTGTCGGCACTACTCACGACGACCTGCGGCGCAGGCGGTCTGAAGTTCAGCGAGCTATGTGGCCAGTTCTCTCCGTGCTGCTCCGTCAGTAACTGCACCTCCGGCAACGTG
>DTSF01000117.1:0-3484 GCA_012965485.1 Dehalococcoidia bacterium | reverse complement strand
TCTTCACCAACGGCATATTTCCTCTTGCTCCTGATTGGCAACCTATCCTAATGATCTTGGCAGTGCTTACTATGGTGGGCGGTAATTTATTGGCACTCGTTCAAAAAAATATGAAACGTTTACTGGCTTATTCCAGCATCGGACATGCCGGATATTTACTCATGGGTTTGGCGGCATTAGTGGGGGTCAGCGATGACGGTATTGTAAGTAAGGATCTAACGCAATTAGTTTCGAACGGATTGATTTTTCATATGGTTTCCTATGGGGCAACAAATTTTGCGATTTTTTTCTGCTTAATAATTGTTTACAACAGCACTGGTAGAGAGGATATTCAAGGTCTTTCAGGACTTGCTTCAAAGCAACCTTTAGTTGCTTTGGTGATGGTTTGCTCTCTGTTTTCTTTAGCAGGTATGCCTGTGTTTGCGGGTTTCACTAGTAAGTTTTATCTGTTTAATGCTGTAGCATCGCAGGGATTTTTACTGATAGTTGGGGTGGCGATAGTTGCAAGCTTAATTTCACTATACTATTACCTCACCGTAGCTCGGTATTTGTATATTGAAAAAATTTCGAATGATTCAGTAATCTATGTTTCATTTAACAGTAAATTAATTCTTATAGCATTATTTATTTTGATGGTTTTAGGGGGGGTATACCCTTCACCTCTGATGGATTTGATTCAAACTGCCACCGATTCCATCTTAAAAATAGACTAATCCCTCTGATAGACTGAACGGTGGATTTCTAACTACACCGAGAGAAAGGAGATGAAATTGGCTCATTCAATAGATTGGCCTGAAGAATATAAAAGAGGGCTTGTTGTGGTAGCTCATGCTGATGATGCGGAATATGGTTGTTCAGGCACAGTGGCTCGGTTAAATGCTGAGGGTTGGGACATGGCCTATGTTTTGTGCACTGACGGGAGTAAAGGCAGCAGTGATCCCGACATAACGGAAGGGCAATTATCTGAGATTAGAAGGGAAGAGCAAGGAAATGCAGGAAAAATTTTAGGCTTATCGAATGTCGCCTTTTTGGGGCATCCTGATAGTTATTTACAGCCTACGCTAGATTTAAGGAAGGACATAGCTAGAGAAATCCGCCGACAAAAACCGGATGTAGTCATCTGTCAATATCCCATGAGAGTATTAGACGGCGGTTTTGGGTCTGGTCATCCAGACCACATGGCTGCGGGCGATACCGCCCTTTCTGCTATATTTCCAACTGCTAGAGATCATATGACTTTTCCCGAATTGATTGAAGAAGGATTTGAGCCCCATAAAGTCGCAGAAGCGTGGATAATGGGGCATCCCGAACCTGACCTTTGGGTTGATATAAGTGATCACATGGAAACTTCGATAAAAGCCCTAACGGCTCACGTGTCTCAGATGAGTGGTAAATCATATGATGAGGTATTGGAAAGGATGTTGGAGTGGCGTGGAGAAAGGGGTAAAGGCAAGGGAATGCCACAGGCAGACGCCTTTAAACGGATTTACTATAGAAGATAAAACCAAATAACAAAGGAATAGAAATGAAACCTGTTATAAAAAATTACAGAGATCACTCTAACCCAATTTTAGGTAAGAGTGATGGAGTCCCGAATTACGTGATGCTCTATGTTCAGCATGCACCAGGAGAATCTTCACCTTTTCATACCCATCCATGGGAACATCAGGCTTTTATCACGGAAGGGTCCGGGGTATTGTTTTTTGGTGGTGAGGAATATCCTATAAAACAGGGTGATTGTGTTCATGTACCGGAGGATGTTGAGCATCAGTTCAGAAACACGGGGGACGCCCCGATGAATAGAGTTACTGTAAACCCGATAAAATCAGAAGAGTAGATTTATTTCAAGCCGACCCTGTGAATTATTTGAAGGAGTTCATTAAAAGTATTTTCAGCAAGCTGACCAGCAGGGTGCCTAACAATCGGATGACTTATTAGCCCCCGATGATGGATACCTGCTTTTCGAATGGCAAGACCAATCCCTTCCTGTTGCTCAAATTGTATAAGGGGAAGATGATCATAAAATAACTTTTCAGCAAGATTAGAAGCCCCGGTTTTATGATGGTTACAAATTTGTACCAATACTTCAGGGTACGCAAATCCAGTCATAGCTCCTATAGAACCTCTTCTTAGTTCATCTAGAAGAAATACTCCGCCAAGCCCGCCAAAGATTCCTAACCTGTCTTGAATTTTATTTCGGATAGCACTTATTTTCGTTGGGGTTGGTGGGTCTTCGAGTTTGAGGTATTTCACATTCGGAATTTCGTTCGCTACCCTGACTATAAAATCGACAGGCATTTCCACTCCCGATGTTTGCGGGTAGTCTTGCATTACGATGGGGATAGATATTTGTTCTGCTAGTCGGTAGTAATATCCGAATAAGGCATCCAAGTTGGCTTTTGGCATAGAAGGTGCTGAAACCATTACCGCAGCTGCGCCCATTTGTTCAGCCTCTTTACTTCTTTCTATCATTGCTTTTGTCCCGCTAGCTGAGGTCCCCAAAGTTACAGGTAGATGGTCAGCAGCATCTATAATTGTTTCTGCGATCTTCGTTCGCTCTTTATCGGATAGGCGAGCAGCTTCACCCATCACTCCCAAACCAACGACTCCCGTGCAACCAGAGGATATTGCCTCGGCCACTAAATAAGGTATTGATTTATAGTCGACCTCTTCTTCTTGGTCGAAGGGGGTTGCTAGCATCCAATGCATTCCGTAGAAAGAGTCGGGCATATGGTTCTCCTATTGGTACTGGATTGTTCTTATACGATGATTCTCGCTGTCAGCTATGTAAGTTATTCCAGAGAGATCCGTTACTACACCATGAGGTCGGGCGAGTCCAGCCTTGGTAGGAGGGCCGCCATCTCCCCCTGATCCCAAGGCTCCCCCGGCAATGGTGTCGATAATGTTGCTTTCTGTATAAATGATTCGGAGAGCATGGTTTTCTGTGTCTACCACCAATATATTTCCATCATTGTCACACCTTATGGCTTTGGGACCATTGAGCAAGGCATATTTTGCGTCTTCTCCATCACCCCTGTAACCTTTTTCTCCCGTTCCAGCGATAGTGCTGATAATTCCTTCTGTGTCTATTTTTCGGATTGTATTTCCTTCTCTTTCACAGATGTATATATTGCCAATTTTGTCAGTGCACACTGCCCTTGCACCAAATATGCCGGCTGTTACTGCTGGGCCTTCATCCCCTGTGTGTTCTTTCACCCCAGTCCCAGCTACGGTGGTAATGGTCCCGGTATTAGGATCAAATTTTCGTATTCTTTGATCTCGAACATCGGCTATCAGTAAGTGGCCATCGCTGTCTATAGCACAGTCATTAGGTTCTAACATTGCTGATTTGGTTGCAGAAATACCATCCTTTCCAGAGCCTGGTTTACCTGTACCAACGACAGTTCTTATTTCATTTGTAGACTTATCGATCACCCTTATGGATGGATTGAATCTTTGGCATATGAACACATTTCCGGTTTTG
>DTSF01000116.1 GCA_012965485.1 Dehalococcoidia bacterium | reverse complement strand
GGTACTTTTTTAGTTAGAACAGGAGAAGGAGCTGACATGGGTCGACTCCTATGGTCCTTGAGGACTGGAATTTTTTCAGCTGGCGCCCTTGTCCTAATTGGAACAGGAGGATTGATAGTTCTTTTGGGTCTTGACTTCAACCTTTTCTGGGTTGTGCTGATAGGTTTGGTAGCTGGGCAATTAATAGGTACTGCCTCTGAGTACTATACGTCATATGAATATAGCCCTACCAAAAAATTAGCTGAACAGTCGGAGACTGGGCCCGCAACAATTATGATCGGTGGACTAGGTCTCGGCATGATTAGCACTGTAATTCCAGGCTTGGTTATCATAGTAGCGATGTGGCTTTCTTATGAATTCGCAGAATTGTATGGAATCGCCCTTGCTGCAGTTGGTATGCTGTCAACTTTAGGTATAACTCTGGCAACCGATGCCTATGGCCCAGTGGCTGATAATGCTGGTGGAATTGCTGAACAGGCAGGGCTTGATCCAGAAGTTAGAGAGCGAACAGATGCTTTAGATTCGCTGGGTAATACAACAGCGGCTACAGGAAAAGGATTCGCTATAGGATCCGCCGTTCTTACAGCCCTGGCCCTAATGGCGGCCTATGCTCAGGCAGTAGGTCTTCAGACCTTGGATGTAATGGATGTAAAAGTTATGATGGGCCTCATAATTGGTGCGATCATGCCCTTCTTGTTTGCAGCGCTTACTATGCAGGCTGTAGGAAGAGCTGCATATGCTATGGTGCAAGAGGTCCGGAGACAATTCAGAGAAATAGAAGGCCTGCTGGAGGGAACAGCTGATGCTGATTACGCAAGGGCTGTTGATATATCTACACAAGGTGCGATGAAAGAAATGGTAATGCCAGGTCTTATCGCCGTTGTGGTCCCAATTGTGGTTGGCATAATTTTGGGCCCCGGGGCCCTAGGTGGGCTTCTTATAGGGGCCATTGCTACTGGGTTCTTATTCGCAATAATGATGGCAAATGCGGGTGGAGCTTGGGACAATGCCAAGAAGTATATTGAGGCAGGTAATTTGGGAGGGAAAGGATCTGATCAGCACTCAGCCGCGGTCGTAGGTGATACGGTCGGAGACCCATTTAAGGACACATCGGGACCAGCGCTGAACATACTGCTTAAATTAATGTCCATAGTGGCATTAGTGTTTGGACCTTTGTTTATAGCCTAAGAACCAGAAATATACACTATGCTGTAAATTTGGATGAGGGCGATGATATATCGCCCTCATTTTTATTTTAGGCAGGTTTTTATTGCGAATGCCCTGTCATAATTTTGGAGAAATTATGGTTTAAATGGCCACCGACGGTTCTATACAACATCCAATTTAGTTCCTATCATCTGACAGATTTGATAAATAATGGTCAAATCTAAACAGGACACATTTGTTACTCTTAACCAGTTATAATGTGCCCTCTGCTTTTAGCAGTTGGAATGTGAAATGCCCAGGTGGCGGAATGGTAGACGCGGCGGACTTAAAATCCGCTTCTCGGTAAGAGAGTGGGGGTTCGAGTCCCTTCCTGGGCACCACTTTTTCGCACCCCTACCCTGTTAGTTCTGCCGACATTTTGCCGACATTTTTCCCCAATTAGTTATTTACTACTCGTTAACTAGTATTTCTTCGAACGCTTCTGCAGCCTTTCTTTGAAGACGCCTGGTGATATGACTGTATATATCGCTGGTTACAACTATGCTGGCGTGTCCTAAACGTTTTTGGACCACTTCACGTTCTATACCTTCTTCTAATAGGAGTGTGGCATGAGTGTGCCTTCACCCATGTAAGGGTGCATCTGGCATGTTGAATCGTTCTCTCAACGCTTTGAAGGCTTTCGTTATTGCGTTTGGATTTAGGTGGCTTACGTCGGGGTTAGTAAGAACTCAGCCTTCAGTTTTCGCTCTGGCCTCTTTCGACCATCCTGACTCTTCTGGATCAGCGTCACCATTGGTTTTGCTTTTGGGACCGTTAGACTTTATGAAAGACCTCACGGTCTCGCGGAATGCTGCCTGTACTGCATCGTCTTTAAGATCGACCATTTTTCACCTCCCCTCACCTCTCGTCCCTCAAAAGGGCAAAAAAAACTACTTCCACTTCTAAATTTATGTTCGAGTCAACCAAGCAAATTTCTGGGGCTTTCGCTTTGCGTCAGGAGCCAACGGAACATTAATCAGAGATGGCCCATCCAACTTTAACGCTGCGTCGATATGATCATCTAACTCTTCTGAGTTGTTAGCGTTGTAACCGACCCCTCCAAGGCCTTCCATCATCACGTCATAACGAGCGTTAAAGTTCATGGCTCCTTGTGGAAGAAACCCTGATTCAGCGTCCGAATACGACTCTGGATCGTGACCGCCGACTCCACCATTGTTGAATACAACCCACGTAATAGGAAGGTTATGTCGCACCGCCACCTCACACTCTGTTCCGGCAAAACCGAAAGCTGCATCACCTTGGAGACAAATTACTCGCTTACCTGTCTGCACCGCAGCGGCAATAGCGAACCCATGTCCTAATCCCATAGATCCATACGAAGACGCATCTAAACGCGTTCGTGGCTGCATCTGGTTGACAACAGTACGTGAAATGTCCATCGTACTAGCACCTTCAGATACAAAGACAATATCATCCGGCAAACTCTCGTTGATGGAACGTAACGCCCGATAATATCCAAGAGGCGAGGTCTCTTCCTGCATCATCTCCTCGACAATCTCAGAATTTTCCCGCACCTTGGCACCCACTTCATTCAACCATTCTGAATCCTGTGGGAATTGCCATTGATCTCTGTCCAATACATCAATCATCTGACCTAGAGTGAGTTTGGCGTCACCAATCAATGCAACCTCAGTCGCCACATTTACTCCGATTTCCTCTGGGTTGAAATCTAACTGAATTATTCTCACATCTTCTCTGAATCGTGGAGGAAGTCCGAAGTGCAACATCCAATTCATTCGAGCTCCTACTAACACAACCAGATCGGCATTCTGTAGCACGAATGAACGACCGGCAGCCGCGGATTGTGGGTGATCATCCGGGATAATACCTTTCGCCATAGGCATGGCGAGATAAGGTATCCCAGTTCTTTCAACAAACTCTCTCATCTCGTTGGCCGCATCAGCGTTATTCACGCCCTTGCCGAAAATAACCAGTGGCTGTTCAGCGGTTTTTAAAGCCTCGATTGCAGACTCAACATCAGCCGGATCAGATAAGGTTTTCCTAGGACTGAGCACCTTGGGAGCCCAAATTACTTTGTCTTCGTCCCAGCTATTTTGTATAACATCACCTGGGAGATCCAGATACGCCGGACCAGGAGTACCATAAGTCGCCTTTTTTATTGCCTCAGCAATATAGATCGGCAATCTGTACGGGTCTTCCACACGTTCAGCAAATTTCGAGTAGGGTCGCATAGCAGTCAGCTGATCAGTTTCCTGGAAGAATCCCTGCATGTGCCCAGATCTTTCATAAGATCCGCCAAGTAGTAACATCGGCCATCGATTTGACCATGCGTTCGCATAGGCGCCTACGGCATTCAGCACACCCGGTCCTGATACTGCAAGCGCGACTCCGACATTCCCACTCAGGTAAGACACTGCCTGCGCCGCATATGTGGCTGGCATCTCGTGGCGCATTCCGTGATAGGTCATACCTTCCTA
>DTSF01000115.1:398-3675 GCA_012965485.1 Dehalococcoidia bacterium | reverse complement strand
AGGAGGAACCGTTTATAGGTTTAAAGCGTGCCACCTTGGTTTAGCGGCTTAACATAGGGTCCTGCCAAGGCTGAGCTCTCTACCTAGCGACCCTCATGTAATCATCCCATGCAAATCTTGACCATAGCCAATGTTTCCATTTTTGATAGTATTCCTAACTGTAAACAACTGACAACAATCTTTTATTTTGTATTTCTAAGTCAATCCTAATTCCCTTCATGAATTTCTGTCTCCTTATATCCATCGGGATGTTATTATGCAGCTCCGTAGAAAATTACCTTCCTATATTGAAAAGCACTGGCACAGGAAATATGGCATTTTTTATTTGTAAAACCTGCGGAGTCGAGTTTTCAGAACAGGAATTGCCGCCTGAAACCTGTCCAATCTGTTTAGACCCACGACAATACGTCGGCTGGGATGGTCAGCAATGGACAACTATGAAAGAGTTGAAATCCCTGGGATATAGAAATGACTTGCGAACCGAAGAATCCGGTTTAATTGGTATAGGAATAGAACCCAGTTTTTCTATAGGACAAAGAGCACTGTTAATCGAAAGTGATGAAGGAAACATTCTATTCGATTGCGTCAGTCTTATAGATGAAGAAACGGTTATTGAAGTCAACCGAAGAGGGGGAATACGATATATTTGTTTCTCCCATCCCCACTTCTATGACAGCATGGTTTCATGGAGTCGTGTTTTTGATGATGCCACAATCATAGTGCCTCATGCTGACAAACAACATGTGATGAGACATGACTCTGCAATCCAATATTGGGATGGCCTTCCACTTGAGCTAGTTTCAGGTGTGACATTGATCCAAACTGGGGGACACTTTAAAGGAAGTTCCGTTTTACATTGGAAAGACGGAGCTAGCGGGAAAGGAGCATTGCTTGTGGGTGACACTATTACCGTGGTACCAGATAAACGTTTTGTTAGCTTTATGACCAGCTACCCGAATCTAATCCCAATGTCGAAACTGGAGATACTTAATATCCTAAGTTCAATAGAACCCTTCGATTACGATCGAATATATGGGGGTTGGTGGGGACGCAATGTATTATCATCCGGAAAAACAGTTGTTCGTAATTCTGCAAAAAGATACATTCGACACATCAGCAAATAAACGGATCTTGTCAAATGCGTTCAGGGCAATCACTGACTTACATTTTGGGATCTAAAATACATATTCAGGCTAGGGAATGTACTTAAATCTCTCTAAAGCATCATCACGCAAAGTAAACTCCAAACCTGTCATTGAACTGATTGAATACGCCAATCTAAATACGAATAAGATGCATACTGGTCATAGTCTTTAAGTAAAATGTGACAATAAGTGTGACAATTTCACAGCTAGTGAACAGGTATCCCCCGATGCACTATTTTCATCTATTAGTTATATCAATAACCCTATCTTCTCAACAGAGTAAATTTTTCAATAATTGGGATTCAGTCAAGGATAACATCCTTAAATATTTACTTACCGACCAAGTAATTTCAGTAAGCTCTCTCCGTTGTCCTTGCAAAATTTTTGTACTACAACAATGTCTGCGCTAATACAAAAATCTTTAACCCCCATATCGATATAAGGTTTTGCATCTTCCCAATCAACAATCTCTATTCTTGGTCGAATGCCATGTTCTAATGCAAGTTTGATAATAAATTTATCGGCTTTTTTAACATCCGGATGATCATATTGATCTGGGACTCCTATACTCATCGAATAATCAGCTGGGCCAAATTGAACCATATCTATTCTTTTGACAGAAAGAATGTTTTCCAAGTCATCAACGGCTTCTTTTTTCTCAATCATCACAGCTAATACACCTTGTTCTAAAGTATCCATATACTCTTGTAATGAAGAAGCCTTTCCATGGTAATAAGCGGACCCATATCCAGTATCTCGTCTAGCATTCGCACCTGCAATTCCAGATCCTTTTTTTGTTATGGGGCTTTCAGGTTGCATTGCATCAGCAGCTTCCTGAGCATCTTCCACGGTTCTAAGATCAGCAAACAATAAATTTGGTATTCCTGCTCCGACCGCTCTTTCTGCTAAATATGTCCTGGGTTCCTGATCAAGTTTTACCATGCCCGTCATATGTTTAAACAAATCAGTTGCTCTGGCAAAACTTTCAAGCGAAAACAAATCATATGGAGCATAAGTACCGGAAAATTCTATATAGTCAATAGTTCCAGCATGTCCAATCACTTCCACCATCCCCGGCCACGGGGAATACATGTGCGTACCAATGGTAGGCTGGTCATTATCAATTAACTCTCGCAATACATTATTATTGTTAATCATATGTAGTCCTTAAAATCATCTATATCATAAGTATATTTCTAGCTATAGCTAATATATGTCAGAGTATAGGTTATTTACAATAAACCGTACAAAAACAAGGTACTTCTAAATACAACTTTCCAGAATAGCCGTAACAAACTCCATTTTAGGGTAAGATTTAATAAGCATATATCTGCTATTCTAAGTTTAAAATGGGGCCGTAGCTCAGTTGGGAGAGCGCTTCAATGGCATTGAAGTCTCGCCTCCGGCGAGAAAAGGAAGACCCAACCACCCCACCCCAACCGCTGTTTCTAGTCACAAAAATGCCCTAAATAGTTATCTAAAAAGTCTCCATAATCGTGGGCTTAGTCCCAATTACATTGAGACTTCTGAAATGTTTCTCATTTTCCAACTCCACCGACAAAATATTTTTCCTAATGCTGACGCTGGTATAAGATCGGCCATGGTCAAATTATATGGCCTTAACAAGCAGGTTTCGGTTGGTAGGTTGGATAATATTTCTGAGATTTGGAGCCCCTACAAAAGCATTGCGAGCCGTTTCCTTTGGAAGGGACTTGACGGCGGATATTTCAAAGGTTCAAAACACCCAAAATGACGATTGGTTCTTAATCTAAAAGAAGTATCGCACTTTTTAGGTGATAAGGATTCACAGACAAGTACACTTGAGTGGTGTTCAGATTAGAGTGCCCTAATAGCTCTTGAACTATCCGAATATTTGCACCTTTCTCTACTAATTTTGTAGCGAAATAATGTCTGAAGCTATGAGTGTGTATTGGTACTTTTGCTTTTTTTGCCCAATCATTTATTTTCAGTCCCAAACTTTGGGGAGCAAGACCAAATATCCTGTCACTCAATTGTTTATTAGAACAAAGTTCCTTTAAATCTAGTTCTAATTTTTTACTGATAGGTATCACTCTGTCTCTGGAACCCTTTCCTCTGACTACAGTCAATGAACCCGACCCAAAATTGATATG
>DTSF01000115.1:0-319 GCA_012965485.1 Dehalococcoidia bacterium | reverse complement strand
AGTTTCAATAATCATCAAGTCCCTAAATACAGAGCCTTTATGAGTCATATGATTGGTTATTGTGGCTTTGAGTTTTTCAATATCTTTTTCATAGACATGCTCAGGTAGTAAATGGGGGCGTTTGATAGAAATATCAAATTCGATTCCCAGGTACTTTAGAAATCCTTTTAAATATCCAACATACCTAGCTTTACTGTTCTGACTTAATTGATTATGGAGAGAAAGATATTTAATAGCTGATTCAGTAGAAATAATTGATCTTTTGTTTACAAAACCTTTTAAAAAGGTCCTGTTTCCCTCGATATATGAATCAGACAGG
>DTSF01000114.1 GCA_012965485.1 Dehalococcoidia bacterium | reverse complement strand
GAGTCAGAACATTAATCATATTTTTGAGTTGATCTACTACCTTAGCCGGGTCTCCAACCGCTACCTTTTCACCTTGTATATCGTTCCAGTCTATTTCCGACAGATTTTTGCTGGTATTGCCTTCAGTATTTAATGATGCTGTTGCGTTGCTGCCCAACTGAGACCCCAAGCGCCTGAATTGTTTCATGAAACTTGCTTCCGAATTTGCCAAAGCCTCCTTAGTTGAGTCTGCTACGTGCACAGGGACCCTTAAAAAAATACTACCGGTAGCGTGATTGGATTTCTCAAGGGCCTCTCTATATAAAATTACTTGCCGGGCAACGTCGGATAAAGAAAGTCCTCTTACCCCGACGAAAATTGGTATTCCCATCTGTCCCAATGTGGTGAAGGTTTCAGAGGTTGTCGCTGCTATGCGCATTGGTGGATAGGGATTTTGCAACGGTTTGGGGGTTAAACACACATCTTCATAGCTGTTATATTTTCCAGAATAAGTGAAGCTGTCTTCAGTGAAAGCTTTCTTGATTATTTCCATGGACTCATAAAATCTTTCCCTGCTTTCAGAATATGGTATGTTGTATCCATCATAAGCACTAGGAAGCCCGCTCCTACCGATACCAAATTCAAATCTTCCTCCACTGACATGGTCCAGTGTCGCTACCTCTTCGGCGATTCTAAGAGGGTTGCCAAGCGGTAATATTTGTACCGCTGTGCCAATTTTGATCTTTTTTGTTCGGCCGGCTATCGCCGCGGCTAAAACCAACGGAGCAGATAACACTGAACGGTTTGGGTTAAAGTGGCTTTCAGCTAACCAAACCGTATCCAGCAAAAATCTGTCGGAATTAGACTGGAACGATATACAAGGTGAAAAGGTGGCGGTGGGAGATCCCGCTACGGTTGTGGATCAACTCAAAAACATGATAGATGTCCTAACCTTGGATGGTATCGCGGCCGAATTCAATGCAGGAGAGGAGATTACTGCGGCCAAGGTACAACAATCGCTCGAGCTATTTTGTAAAGAAGTAATGCCAAAGTTGCGTTGAAAGATCCTATTTTAGGAAATTTTCAACCACTACGCTCTTTCAATGAGATCAGCTTCTACTTTCATAATAGGTTCAATTATTTTGATTATTTATTTGATATACCGATTTTTTTTCGCCACAAATTAGGGAAAATTAAATGCCCAGCAACGATTACACTTCTTTGGTTCCTAAATACACATTCTCATCCACACTTAAAGAACAAGAATCAGAACTGAAAGATAATTCCCTCACAGCTCGTATGGCAGATGCAAAATACCCACGAGTAATCAATTCCTAAAATTTACATACTGTAGTGGCTGATCATTATCCATCTTTTTTATGAAAGCTATGGCTTCTTGAAGTTCATCACGTTTCTTGCCTGACACATGAAGTTCACTTCCTTTTATTGAAATCTGAACCTTCATTTTGGATCCTTTCACCGCTTTGTTAATTTTTCTAGCAAGTTCAGCATCAACACCTTGTTTAATGGATACTACTTGTCTCAGCGAGTCTCCCGAAGCATTTTCGGCCTTACCAAAATCCAGCGCCTTAGCATCGACCTTCCTACTGGCAAAATTTTGCCTCAATAGATCGTGTAATTGCGTCAACTTCATGTTGTCATCGGCCGTTATAGTCAAGGTATTGTCACTTCGCTCAACTGCACATTTAGTACCCGCAAGGTCAAACCGTTGCGTGATTTGGCGTTTTACTCCATTAACAGCATTATCGACTTCCATAAGGTCTGTCTTTGAAACAATATCAAATGATGGCACTTGTTATATCCTCCATGAATTTGTCCTTAATTCTTCGTGAAATCAAATAGGGTTTATTACTCTAATAGGGTTACCTTGAATAAATTCAGTAATACATTCTACTGTCTGTTCGTAAAAAATTTTATACGTTTCTTTTGTAACATACCCAACGTGTGGGGTAATTATGGTATTTTCCAGAGTGATCAAAGGATGCTCTGGAGGTAGTGGCTCCAAGCCAAATACGTCCAATCCAGCCCCCGCAATTAGATCTTTTTCTAATGCATTAACCAGTGCCGACTCATCCACAATTGGACCTCGAGAAGTGTTGATAAGAAAACTGGTCTTTTTCATTAATTTGAGCTTAGATGAATCAATAAGATCTTTAGTCCTCGGACTAAGCACAGTATGGATACTGATAAAATCTGATTCAGCCATTAGAGTTTCCAGAGGGACATATTTCGCATTTTTCTCTTTCGCTTTTTCCTTAGTTAGATTTTGGCTCCAAGCGATTACATTCATACCAAAAGCATTCCCATAATTAGCAACCTGTCCGCCCAAATTACCAAGACCTATCAAGCCAAGGGTTTTCCCTTTCAGACCAACACTCAAAGTTGTTTGCCACTCTCCATTTTTAACCGCCTCATTCTCCCTGGAAATATTTCTGGCTAAATCCAAAATTAATCCCCAAGCTAATTCCGCCGTAGGGTAGGGAAGCCCATCGGTCCCGCAAATTCTTACGCCCTGGTCATTTGCAGCTTCGACATCTATTGAAGCGTTTCGCATACCGGTTGTTATCAATAACTGTAATTTTGGTAGCCGATGCAATATTTCCTTAGGAAAAGGGGTTCTTTCTCGCATCACACATATAATCTCGAAATCTTTCAGCCTTTCCACTAAGGAGTCTGAATCATGAATATGATCATTGAACATAATAACGGACGCTTTTCCGGCCACGTCACCCCAGTTGGCACATTCAAAAGCCACATTCTGATAGTCATCTAATACAGCTATATTAAGCATCTATTCCCTTTAAAGTCTTCTCAATAAGCTTGTTCAGTTTTTCAGGCAGTCTTTGATCTACGGATCTTACCGCAAACCTCAAAAATTCGGGGGTTTTCATTGGATGAAGATCTGTCAAAACGAGCACCCTTTCGCCATTCTCGTCAAGATATTTACCAGCGAGATATTCGTTACTGACATCACCTTCGCCAAAAGCATCAATTTGTCCAGACAATAGTTGGGATACTATTTCCGCTTGCGAAGGAACCGCCGGAATTATCGTTGCACCTATCGTCTTGTATCTTATATCGCCATCTATATGGGCACTGGAAGTTGGGGTTACGACTATTTTCCTACCTTTAAAATCTTCGGGCGACTTAAGAATTTCTTTGTCAGATCTGCGTATCAATAATGACCTGGTTACAAGCATATAAGGATTACTCCACACTGCATTATCTCCAAGAATTCGGTCCTTATATTCCATCATACCTGCGGCCGATACATCACAATCGCCCTTTCCGGGTGTTTCCCATAAACCAGCGAAAGCTCTCTTAATAATCTCCACCTCTAGGTGCATTTCCCGTGCAAATGCCTTCAACAAACTGATATCGGTACCTACGATCTCTCCATCATCTTCATACGAAAAAGGAGCAAACTCTGTGTAAGTACAGATTGTGAGTACGCCTGGGTATACGGTTGAAAATACACCTTTATTTTCTGACAAAGCCTAAAACCTTTTGCTGAAGTTCGAAAGTTTATCCCTGTTCCACTGGAAACCCAACTATACTTCCCCATTCCGTCCACGAGCCATCATAGATCTGCACTTTATCGATACTTAAAATCTCATTGAGAGCAAACCACGACAAAGTGGCCCGATGGCTCAGCCTGCAATAACTCACAATTTCCTTTCCTCCATCCAC
>DTSF01000113.1 GCA_012965485.1 Dehalococcoidia bacterium | reverse complement strand
GTAAACATAGGATAAATATGGTGGGCGCGGCTGGATTTGAACCAGCGACCCCTGCCGTGTGAAGGCAGTGCTCTACCAACTAACAGTCCTAAAACCCTTTAAATAACAGGCTCCGACTCCACGCAAACGGACCTGAAAGGACTGGAGAGGACAGGAGCGGACCCAGTTTCAGCACATTTTCAGCACACCAACTTGGGGTACCCACCCCACACAGCGGTGGGTAGTTTTTGGTTGACCTTTTATCCGGATTGAATCCTCATATTTGGGTTTGAACTGGCATTTCCTTTGGGTTTTGGGGATTACTTTTGTATTGAAATATAACTATTATTAAGAGTTCTAGAACTTGGCATGATTTTTAGGTTAGTCTGTGTAGCTTCAATCTCAAAAATCTAAGTCTATGACCACATAGGAGAAGACATGATCGTACAAAAGAAAACACTCAAAGCAGTTCTGATTGGGGCAGTCATAACACTGTTAAGCGGATCCGCAGGTGCGGTCGATTGGATAATGGCTTCCGGTTATCCGGACAGCAATTTTCACACAAAAAACATTAGGGCGTTTATTGAAGATGTCGAGGCAACTACCTCTGTGAAAATAAACCTAAATGCCAATGACACCCTTATGAAATTGGACGCTATCAAGTCGGGCCTTCAACGTGGACAAATCCCTATCGGAGAAATTCGGTTAGGGGTTTATGGGAATGAAGACCCTATGTACATTTTAGCTGGGCTCCCGTTCATCGCACCAGACTATTCGACAGCATGGCTCCTCAAAGATTTAGCTAAGGGTTATATTGACAATGCCTTTAAGGAAAAAGGGTTGAAAATTTTGTATTACACCCCTTGGCCCGGTCAGGGTTTTTACACAAAGTTTCCAGTAAATAGCACTAGCGACTTTAAAGGTAAAAAGCTCCGAATTTATTCAACAGCCACTCAGAAGATGGGCCAAATGCTTGGATTTAACGCAACTATCTTGCCTTTTGCTGAAATTCCACAAGCGTTCTCAACCGGCCTTATTGAGGCTTTATTTACCAGCCCTCAAACTGGGATAGACATCCAAGCTTGGGATAATACGAAATATTTCACCTATGCAGGTGCGATTTTCTCAAAGAACGCTGTTGTAGTTGGAGAGAAATTCTTCTCTGCCCTGTCAGCTAAAGATCAGTCTAATATGCTTGCCGCAGCGGCGCGGGCTGAATTAAGAGGCTGGGAAATGAGCGCAGCGACGACAGTGGCTCAAATGGCGATTCTCAAAAAGAACGGCATGAACGTCGTTAACGCGCCAGAATCCGTTATTACAAAAATGAAGGAAATTGGAAAAGAAATGATGGCGGGGTGGCGTAAGGATGCTAGTCCCGAAGCAATTGCCGTTCTTGACCGGTATCTTGCTCTTCAGTGATTAACCTTCTCATCGGGGCACAGGGTATCTTACATTCTGTGCCCCGAATAGGTCCGTCATCCTTTTAAAGATTATTTATGCGACGTTTTCTTGATCATTTATATCAAGTAAGCGGCTGGGTAGCGGCTTTTTTTATGGTGATGATTGCCCTGACAATCTTAGGGCAGGTTTACGGTCGATTTGTAAACGTTGCAATAGACTCGACAGAAACTGCCGGATTCAGCATGGCTGCCATGACTTTTTTTGGCCTTGCCTATACCTTTCGGCAAGGCGAACATATTCGTGTAACTTTATTTCTGAGATTTGCTTCAGGAGTCCCTAGAAAGATACTAGAGTTATTTACGATTGGATTTTGCATCGTATTTATTGCGTATCTTACGTATTGGGCTTTTGACTTTGTTTATTTTTCCTACAAATTTGGTGAAATAAGTCAAGGTCTTCATCCAATTCCCTTTTGGATCCCACGTCTTTTTATGGCGTTAGGCTCGTTAGTTTTTCTGATCGCCTTAATTGACGAGTTTTTCTCAGTTCTTCTGGGTAATGCGCCCAGCTATGAGAAAAATGCTTCACCGGTGTACGATGTAATTGAAGAGCATCAACAGGCCAGGATGGAATAATGGGAGCCGGTACTCTTTCCATACTTTTGTTTGTAACGCTCTTGGGGTTATTAGCATCAGGAATTTGGGTAGCTCCTGCACTTTTAGCTGTCGGTTTCATTGGCATACAATTTTTTACTGATGCCCCCGTCGGTTCGCTTTTAGCCAGTACGGTATGGGATGCAAGCTGGAATTGGGCATTGACTGCATTGCCCTTGTTTGTGTGGATGGGTGAGATTTTATTCCGTACTCGTCTTTCATCCGATATGTTTAGTGGCCTAGCTCCGTGGCTAGTTCGACTTCCTGGCGGATTACTTCACGTTAATATCATCGGCTGTGGAGTGATGGCAGCTGTCGCTGGCTCAAGTGCCGTTACATGCGCAACTGTTGGTCGTATGAGCATTCCGGAGCTTCGAAAACGTGGTTACGACGAGAGTTTGTCGATCGGCACACTGGCTGGATCGGGAACTTTGGGCCTTCTAATTCCGCCTTCCATAATGCTAATCGTCTATGGCGTTTTAGCCCAGCAATCAATCTCTCGACTGTTTATTGCTGGAGTACTGCCGGGCATCCTTATTATTGGTATTTTTATGGCGTATGTCGCAATACGGACACTTTTAAATCCATCACTTGCTCCGGTTGAGAAAAACACGTTGACCTTGATTGAAAAGCTTAAGGCATCGAGACACTTAATCCCAGTTATCGGCCTAATTTTTTCTGTTATCGGGTCTATTTATGGCGGCTACGCCACACCTACTGAGGCTGCAACCGTAGGGGTTATAGGGGCCCTTTTGTTAGCGTGGATATCAAAATCCCTTTCGTGGAACTCCTTTATGGAAAGTTTAATGGGGGGAGTTCGGACCTCTTGTATGATTACGTTTATTCTAGTTGGTGCTGCATTTCTATCTACAGCAATGGGCTTTACAGGAGCCCCTAAGATTCTAGCTGGCTATGTTGAATCTTTCGATTTAACTCCAACTATGTTACTCGTAATTCTGGCGATTCTATACATTTTCTTAGGTTGTTTTTTAGATGGCGTCTCAATGATGGTCCTCACGGCCGCGGTCGTTCTGCCTATGGTCCACAATGCGGGCATCGATCTTCTTTGGTTTGGTGTCTTTACTGTGATTGTGGTTGAAATGGCACAAATTACTCCCCCCGTTGGTTTTAATTTATTTGTCCTTCAAGGTATGACAGGGCGGGATATTATGGCAATCACGCGAGCATCTATGCCATTTTTCTTTCTGATGCTGCTGAGTATTGTGATCATAACGCTCGTTCCAGATATCGTACTTTGGCCTGTTCAACTAATGCTTCAAGGCCGATAATTTGTGAGCGTACCTACCCTAATATCTTACTATTAGTCAGTCTTTTCACCGAATAGTCTGTGCAATCTATCAAATGATTACGGTTTTTAGTGACAAGCTTCTAAATGCGGAAAAATTATCTACCTATATTTAGTTAGGGAGGAGATGTTATCTAATCATGCTGAGGAAATTTGTTGAAACGGTCAGTATCGTAGTATGAAAGTCGGTAATTCTAGCGAGTGTGGACATGTTCTCGATAAAGAGCAGGGTATGTTCTTTGAGCACGGCTAGCTTGAGATAGTGCTAATCAATCAGGCCAAGGTGACAAACCGTTCAATTCTCGCCAGTGCCGCGCTATTTGCTCTCGACGCGCAAACCAAACCCCACCT
>DTSF01000112.1 GCA_012965485.1 Dehalococcoidia bacterium | reverse complement strand
TTGGTGACAGGGACAAAATTCAAAAAAATTTAGAAGAATTAGGGTACCCACTCTTCGTTATCGATATGTACGGCAACAGCATATAAAGAGATGGACCCCTGCAAAAGTTGCAATTTCGAAAATACCGCAGGTACCCTGTTTTGTGGTGGTTGCGGAAACGATATGGGAATCAAGTGCGACCACTGTGGAGAAATAAACAGAAATCAGGCTTTCTGTACAAATTGTGGGCAAGTTGTTTCCAGTGATCTTAAGGCAAGATACGAATCCCAAAATCTAGGTGATGCTGAAAAAATCCAATATGAACCCCACCAACCTGTAAATTCCGAAGACCAATTATTGCCAAAACCGGGACAATTGGTCGACTTAATTGCAGTCTCAGCTTCCGCCTACAAACAGAATTTTAAAAGTTTCCTAATACTGGCGTTGGTAAATGGAATTCCAGCCCTTCTGATCGGCCTAATCGTCCGTGCTCTCCTTGAGACAGAAACGATTTCGTTCCAAGATTTACAGCAATATGGTGACAGTCAGCTTTCAGAAAAATTTTTATTGGAATTAAAAACCATCCTAACATGGAAAATATTTACGATATTAATTTTTGTCCTAATTAGCCCTATTGCAAAACTAATATCCGCAACTGCAATTATTGTTGGCGCTGCCCAATTCGCTAACTCCGAAAAAGTTTCTCCAATCGTTTGCCTCAACTATTCCATTTCCCGACTAGGAAGACTAATAATACTTTCATTATTCCTGATAGGACTATTGATAATTCCTATCGCATTAAGTCTTATATGGATAGGCATTCCAATCCTCATATACCTATTGGTACGCTGGTTGTTCGCATGGTCATCAATGGTGCTAGACAACACAGGTATTAAAAGATCCATTCAGGCAAGCTGGGACCTAGTGGAAAAAAGATGGTGGATAACTTTTGGCGTATCCCTTGCCATCCTTATCCTGACGTTGCTACCAATCATTCTATTAACCTTGATTTCATCCAACCTGAAGTCAGATCTTATTTTACTTATCCTTGACGTTTTCGTTGGTGCTCTTATATCGCCATTTCAATTCATTGTAACGGGGATTTATTTTCTGTCACTAAAAAAGTTTCCCAAGAGTTAAGCGCCGTCGAAGATAAATTCCAAACCCTGTGTTTATTTTTGGGTAGATATCCTTTTATAATTGACCCGACGGGACACAAAGTTAGAATCAAAAACACAAAATGATTCAACAGTTTTCTAAATATTTTACAAGAGGACGGTTGCGAAATGGGAAACAGGTTAGAAGGAAAAATAGCGGTGGTTACTGGCGGGGGAAGAGGAATTGGTAGAGGTATTGCCAAATTGCTTGCAGAGGAAGGGGCTTCTATAGTCGTTAACGACAAAGGTACCGAGGTCGACGGAACCGGGGCGTCCAACATACCAGCTGATGCGGTTGTTGACGAAATTAAATCTTCTGGCGGCAACGCTATAGCCAATTATGCAGACGTATCGACAATGGAAGGTGGAGAGAATTTAATCCGATCTTGCGTCGATAATTATGGTCAAATTGACATTCTTGTAAATTCTGCTGGGTCATTAAAGGACCGCATGATTTACCAGATGACGGAATCAGATTTTGACCAGGTAGTCCGCAATAATTCTAAAAGTGTATTCACGACCACCAAATTTGCTGGAATCTTGTTTCGACAACAGAGGTCTGGAAGGGTTGTAAATATGGTAGCTGACTCCGGTTTAGGAGACGTCGGACGGTCAAATTATGCCGCAGCTACCGAAGGAATTATTGGATTAACCAGAACTACTGCAAAAGATTTGGGGAAATATGGGGTTACCGCCAACGCAATATCCCCCATGGCGGAAACCAGATTATTCCCAGGTGCCGTAGATCAACACAGACTACCAAACGTATCTGGACCTTCTCGGGATGAAAGGGCTGGAATCGGGCCTTCACCAGAAATACCGGCATGGTCGGGAGAGGGCTCTCCAGATGAACCTGAAAATATCGCCCCATTAGCCGTTTACCTATGCACAAATGCTGCTCCCAATATCAATGGCTACGTGTTGGGCGTACGTGGAGGGAGTTTGTACGTTTATTCCAACCCTGATATAGAGAATGTAGTGAACAAATGGGGTAATTTCACAATGGCAGAGATGGATGTTTTGTTTCCGAAAATGATGGGATATGGATTTTGATATCAATTTCTTCCAAACAAATTTGATAGGAATGAAAATAAAGCAAACGAAGAGGTGAAAAGGTGACTAAGAGGGTTGAGGGAAAAGTAGCAATAGTAACAGGGGCCGGTCGTGGTATAGGAAGAGAAGTCGCACTTTGGTTAGCAAGAGATGGTGCCAAAGTCGTAGTTAATGACCTTGGGGGATCAGTTGATGGCACCGGCGATTCTTCCACTCCTGCAGATTTAGTAGTTGATGAAATAAAGGCTGAAGGTGGAGAAGCTGTTGCCTCATATGACTCAGTAGCAGATTTTGATAGTGCCGCCAAAATTGTTCAAAAAACGGTAGATACCTTCGGAACGGTGGACATACTTTGTCATCCAGCGGGCATATTGAGGGACAGAATGATATTTAATATGACTGAGGAAGAATGGGACTTAGTATTGCAAGTCCACCTATACGGGGCCTTTAATATGGTAAGGAATGTGGTTCCTCACATGATCAACAACAAATACGGCAGAATCGTGTTATTCTCGTCTGGATCCGGATTAGGTGCCTCCGGCCAAGGTAATTATGCTGCAGCCAAGGAAGGTATGGTTGGATTCACAAGGGCTGTGTCAAATGAACTCGCACCCTACAACATAATGGTGAATGCAGTCTATCCTGGAGGGTCTACAAGAATGACAGATACAGTCCCACAATCGACAACACAACTGAGACAGGATCAGAGAGAAGCCGTCGGGTTAGCAACTGCAAACCCATCTGAACCACCTCCAGAATATAGAGACCCCGGTAACAATGCACCTAAGGTCGTCTATCTCTGTTCTGAAGCCGCGGATGGCATTACAGGACAAGTTTTTGGTACCAGTGGTTGGGCTTTATCGCTTTATTCTCCACGGCACGTAATAAAAAGCATCCATAAAGATGGAAAATGGACTTTAGATGAGTTGGATCAATTGATACCGATCTCCCTAGGAAATGGTCTTGTAAACCCAGTACCTGTTGAGCCTCCACGAAATTAACTAAACCAATATTTAACAGACCGTATGCTAAACTGCATCTACTTCCTTGGAAAGTCTAACTTTGAGAAGGTAAGAATATGAACTGGCTAGATTTTGTCATAATAGGTATCCTAATTGCATCCATGTATTGGGGACTCAAAACCGGAATATTCGTGGCTGGCATTTATGGAGTCGGAATACTGGTGGGCTGGAGAATTTCGGGTGAGGTGTCCCAATTGGTTGGAGAACTTATCGGAGATGCCCTGGGGCTCGAATCTTCTTCAGCAAAGGCCGTCAGTGAACTAAGTGGAATTAATCTAAGTGTAGATACGATTACAACTGTTGTAGCTTTTGTAGTTGTACTCATTCTCACACTCATCATCACCAAGATAGCCCTAAAATTTATCAGACCTTTCCTCACAGTTATAGACGTTGCGACACTTGGATTGAATAGAGTAGCTGGCATAATTCTTGGATTGATAATCGGTGTGATCATTTCTTCTGTAGCTATTTCCGGTCTTACACGACTGGCATACGATTTCCACGAAATTGCCAAATTACCTGGTTCATCTCTCATTTCAGATGGAGAAATCATCGTGATAGAGGGTATTGACGCAAAGATTGAAAATACCAGAATCTCAATAGAAGCGGCGCTACTGGATTCCAGAATGGCACCTATTTTTGTAAAAATTTTACAAATCACCCCAGACAACGCTTTTGGAATTATCCCCACTGATTATATGACTGCGATAAAAATACTTGATTCAAAGTTAGATTAAACAAGGATGGCTACAGCTACATCTCCTACAATAGAATCACCCGTATTAGTTCTAAACCAAAATTATCAGCCATTAAACATTTGCAGTGTCAGAAGAGCGGTCGTATTGATGGGCAGGGGAAAGGCAGAGCTCATAATAAACGGTCGGGGTGAAATAAGGAGTGCCAGCGCAGCATTTCCAATGCCGTCGGTGGTTAGACTCTACTATATGGTTAAAAAGCCAATGGTGGAAAGAAGGCTATCTCGACAAGCATTATTTTATAGAGATAATTTCACATGCCAATATTGCGGAATCTCAACTAGGAAGCTGACTATTGACCATATTCAACCTCGTTCAAGAAGCGGTAAACATGTATGGGAAAATGTGGTGAGTGCATGTATGACCTGCAACCACAACAAGGCTGAAAAAACACCAAGAGAAGCCAAAATGACTTTACTGAGGACGCCTTCGGCTCCGAAACCAAATCCGTATTATATTTTCTATCATAGGAAACTAGAGGATGAGTGGTCTCCATTTATACCTTGGAAAAATTAATCTGTGAATAGGAAATTTGTCAGTTTATGGCTGTGGCGACCGGAAGTTTTAGCATTAAATTGTCCAAAACTAGGTTTGGAGTAACGTTTTTCTTCAAGTGACCGACAGTGATCCTGATAAGTTTTAAAATGTTCAGAATATCTGTGGTTGATAGCATTTTAGAAAACTCATGAATTCGTTCTTTTTGGGAAATATTTACTATCTCTCCTGTTCTCTCACTACTAGAGAGCAACACATCTCTAGTCCAGGTCATTGCTGTATCCAAAAATTCGTATACTCCATCTCGATCGAGAAAAAACTGAGTGGATAAATCCCTCGACAATTTGAACCGTTGCTCCAAGCTATCCGTTAGACACCCTATAAACTGATTTAATTTATCTTCCAATATATGTAATATTTCAGGGTTAATAGCTGCTTGATAAGCCCATTCCGGTCTCCCGCGAGAAAGCCTTGCGATCTCTTGAATGGGGACATCGGACCCTAATTCGCATTCGCCTAAATATTCCAATATTTCAAACTCACCAACCGGCTCCAAATTAAGAACCTGACATCGCGACACAATAGTACTCAGAAGATTAGATGCATCACGCGCCAGCAATATAATTACAACATCATCCGGAGGTTCTTCTAACGTTTTTAGAAGAATATTGGATTGTTCTGCTCTCATATTTTCAATGGATGGGATAATGAAAATTCGAGTGCGGCCTTCATATGGTTTCCGGTGAACGTGCCTTAGAAAATCTTCTCTTAATTGGTCGATAGTGACCATTGTGGAAGTTCGGCCCACACCATCTAAATCTTTTTTTGCATCATAAATAAATACATCGGTGTGATTATAGGAATCGATACGTATGCATTGATTACATGATCCGCAAGGCCCGGAAGACGTAGACATGTCAAGACAGTTCGCAACTTTTGCTATATCCCGAGCAAAGGTGACCTTCCCAATCCCATCCATACCACAAATTAAATACGCATGTGAAAGTCTATCTAACGAGGCAGCTTTTGAAATACGATCTATAGAACTAAGCTGACCAATAGTTTTCCAGGCCAATTTATCTTCCTTAACCAAGTACGTTTTTTAACCCAGGGGTCCAGTTGTATAAGCCATTCGATAAGGATTCATTTCTGAAAATGGCAAAGCCAAAATAGCTACTATAATATAATCTATAGTGAAAATTTAATCACCCACAGGTTTCTAATTGCGATGCAGCGAAATTCTATCGGTAAAGACCATCAGCTAACAGTCAGGATGCTAATAACTGGATTGATGCTGGTAATGGCCTATTTAGCTCTTTTTGGATTACTTCTAATTTCAGGTATTGATCCTATTGTTGTGTTTGTGATTGGGATTGGAATGGTACTTTTCCAATATTTTATGTCCGATAAACTTGTTCTGAAAACAACTGGAGCCAAACCTGTTACGAAAGAAGAGCAACCCAAATTACATGAAATGGTAGAAAGGCTGTCAAAAATAGGCGGTATTCCAAAACCACGTACAATCGCAATAATGGAAATGGAAGCGCCAAACGCATTCGCTACCGGTAGGAGCCCAAATCATGCCACTGTCGCTGTCACAAGAGGACTATTGAGCAGGCTGAATGATGAAGAATTAGAAGGGGTGATAGGCCATGAGTTAGCCCACATAAAAAATCGAGATGTGATGGTTATGACTTGGGCAAGTTTGATAGTAGTAGTGGCTGGGTTTTTAATGCAAATGCTCTTTTGGATGAGTTTATTCGGAGGTTTTGGAGGTCATAGACGACAGGGCAATGGAGGCCAAGCTATGGCCATGATGATGGTCGTTTACATTGGAGTGATAATCATCTACTTCATCAGCCAATTGCTAATAAGTACTCTTTCTAGGTACAGGGAACTCGCAGCCGACAGAGAAGGTGCAATCATGACTGGTAGTCCCACCAACCTTGCATCTGCTCTTAAGAAAATTAGCGGCCAGATAGCCCAAATTCCAGAAAAAGATCTCCGCCAAGTGGAACACGCCAACGCATTTTTCATAATCCCTGCATTACAAGGAAATGCGATCGCATCTTTGATGTCCTCCCACCCACCTACAGAAATGAGAGTGGCACGATTAATGGAAATGCAAAGGCAGAATTGGCATCTCCTCAGGTAAAGGGAACCCGTGAGACTATTTAAAACTCTTTTTGGAAAGTCGAATAAGCTCAAATCTGACGAATCGGACATCCTTTCTTTGGTTTTACGGGTCACAAATCAAGATTCCAACGGGGATAGAGATATAAATCTCTCAGGGGCAGCAACATTGTTGCTAAACATTAATGAACATACTTTTTTCACCGACATAAATTCATCTCTGAAAGAGTTAGAGAAGGAATTACTTATCCCAACGGTAGGAACACCCTTGCGGGGTTTCAAATCCGACATGTACAACAGTTTCTGGATAGTATTCGAAAATTCTAATAATCAAAAAATGGTCGATGATATAAATTCCGTTAGCGCCCATATAGCCAATCTGGGCTTGGGTAATAATATGACAGCCGCAATTTTTAAAGGTACCATAAAAAATCAATCATTTTATTGGATATGCAACTACAGGACATCAAAATTTTATCCACTGGCACCATTGGGAAAGGAAATGAGAGACAATAAATTGGAAATGGAAATCGGTAACCTGCTAGCTTCTATGGGAATCCCATTGGAACCGCATGAAAATTGGTATTCTTTATCTGATATACCTATTTAATACCTCAAATTTGTTAGAAAAATAATTTATATGCTGCCACAATTCCCAGAGGTACCGTAAGAATCAGTATAAAGAGCACCAGTAAAGCTAAAGTAGAGTCCCCGCCGACCAAATGCTTTACCGTATCTATTAACCAACTCATTAGCTCAGGGTCTCCTGGCTCTGAATGGTGACTCAAAATCATAAATAAAAAAGGCATATCCAACCCACCTAAACTTTCACTTTAGCTATAGAATAAAAACCACTGTCGAAAACTTAATTATATTTTATTACTAATTCCATGAATTGAAGATTATTTCAGTGAATTTATGTCATTATTAGGAGCCTCACAACTAAATCTACATTACGCAGATATTGAAATTTTCTCTGATGTTACTTTGCAGGTAAATGAAAAGGCCCATATCGGTATAGTCGGTCCAAATGGAAGCGGAAAGACTTCTCTGATTCGGGTTTTGTTGGGAATGCAGGATTTCGACGGAGGAGATATTTTCAAGTCTGACTCTCTTCGGGTGGGCTATGTTCCACAAACAGCGTTACAATCGGGATTTGGCACTTTGAAAGATCAAATCAGTCAGGTTTTCCAACATTTGATTCAATTAGAAAAAAATATGGAAACCAGTGCTTTCGCCATACAAGACTCAGAGGGAGTCGAACAAACACAAGCGGAAAACAAATATTCGACTTTTATGGATGAATATGAGTCGTTAGGTGGTTATGATTACCAAAATCGAATGGACAGGGTCGTAGATGGAGTTGGTTTAAGTGACACTAATCTTGGCACCTTAGTATCAGATGCAAGTGGGGGTGAGAGAACACGGGCTGCTTTAGCAACTGCATTATTAGCAGGCCCAGACCTTTTGGTTTTAGATGAGCCAACAAACTATTTGGATTTCAAAGGACTCGAGTGGCTTGAGGATTTTTTAAACAGATCAGCCAGTGCATTTATGGTTGTTTCGCACGACAGATTTTTCCTTGATCGGGTAGCCTCGGAAATCTGGGAAATAGATAATTGCCGCCTAAAAACGTACCGTGGAAATTATTCAAAGTACAAGCTCCTTAAATCTGAAGAGGATGCCAGATCTGCCAAGGAGTATATTCGGCAACAAGAATACATAAAAAGAGAGCAAAATTTCATTGCTCGATATCATGCAGGTCAGAGATCTAAAGAAGCCCGCGGAAGAGCAAAAAGGCTCAGAAGAATAGAAAGAATAGAAGCTCCATCTAATGAGCAAAACGTGTCCATTACCTCGGGATTTGCAACTCGTACAGGACAAACTGTAATTAGCACCAATGGACTAAAAGTCGGGTTTTCAACTGAGCAACATAGCGTCAAATTATTTGAAGTGCCTGACATCGAAATAGAACGAGGAACTACTACAGCAATAATCGGAAATAATGGGATAGGTAAAACTACACTATTAAAAACAATTATCGGAAGCACCCCCGCTTTGTCTGGTTCATCAAATCTTGGCCATAACGTAAAGGTAGGATATTTCCGTCAAGGCTCCGATGAGATACCTGGCCATATGACTGTGCTTGATGCATTGTTAGAAATCAAAAATTTGTCTATAGGTGAAGCAAGAAGTTTCCTTGCCCGATTCCTTTTCACAGGGGAAGAGATTTACGACCAAGTATCTTCTTTAAGCGGAGGAGAAAGGGGGAGATTAGCTTTAAGCAGACTCCTAATAACTGAACCAAATGTTCTCGTGCTAGACGAACCGACTACGCATCTCGACATATTAAGTCGCGAAGCACTTGAAGCGATGCTGCAGGCATTTGGGGGAACTATAATATTTGTGTCACATGATCGTCACCTCATATCTCTTTTGGCCAACAATCTTTTAATAATAACTGAGGGATCTGTGCGACATTTTGCAGGGTCTTACCAAGATTTACTAAAGGAATCTAATTCCACCAGTTCAACAAAAGAAGAAAAAAAAGAAAAACCTGTCCAACTGCCTCCATCCAAGAAAACGTCGAGGGCGAAATCTACACCAAAGTTAAATGGCGCCGACCTCAACCGTAAACCTGCTTCACGAAAAGAAGATCATGAGAAGCTAATATCTGATTTGGAATCTCAAATAGAGGGTTTGGAAAAGGAGCTTCAAGAGGCATCTGACACTGGCAATATGGATAGTATAACTGTGTTAGGTAAAAAACACGAAGAATTGAATCTCAAACTAGATAGAGCTATAAGTAGATGGATCGAATGAAATCAGTCCAAGCGGATTCATGCTTTGTTGCCGAACAACTCATAGCTGTGAATATAGGAGTCATAGTCGTTTATATCCAATCGCACTTGACTCGTTTCGAAATCAATTCGGTTTAAACGAGACCTATAGTGTTCAAAAACAGGTTTCAATCCTAAGGTATCATCATTAATTTCTAACAATTCACCTTTCAAGGTGTTTGAAAATAAGACTGGATGTCCCCCTTTGTCCTTATACCTAGGGGAACTTATCAGCATTCTAGTTGCCTCATGTTCTTTTATAATCCGAGCGACAATATGACCTTCTGTTGGTTGATCAACACCTATCAACAGAAACCCATTTGAATCTTTTGGCGACGAGAGAATACCCTGTTTTATAGTTGAAGCTCGGCCTGTCTTATAATCTATGTTACAGGTTAAGGTGATTGGTACATTTTCAGGAAACGTCTTCTGGATCTCATCCGATATTCTGGCACATTCATAACCAAGAACGATCACCACATGGCCACAGCCTCCCTTCAGCAAAGCTCTTACTTGGTGACAAATTAAGCTAGTATTTCGCCACGGTAAAAGCGCCTTGACAGTACCCATCCTTGTGGACAACCCTGCAGAAGTCACGATACCCGTAATTGACAAATTTGATGACCTATGTTGTCTCTACAAAGGTCTTTGAATCTCGATTCGCTTTTACTTTGATTCGATCAATCTGTTTTTTATCCAGTTTCATCGGTGCTCCAGAACCTCCCAATCTGAACATAAGGATCTCCGACATTATGCTGATTGCAATTTCTTCCGGCGTGCGAGCCCTTATGTCTAATCCGATTGGTGACCGTATCTCATTAAGGCGATCATATTCTAATCCTCCCCGCATAAGGTCCTCATAAATCAATATAGTTTTTCTTTTGCTCCCCATCAGCCCTACATATTTTGCGGATGTTTTGGCTGCAGCCAGTAGAGCTACGTTATCGTACCTATGACCCCGAGTAGCAACTACAATGAAGGTATTGGGGTTAATTGGCAATTGTGGTAAAGCTTGTTCGGGAGTCTCAGAAATTATTATATCTGCCTCTGGGAAACGGTCGTCATTTGCAAATTCTTCCCTATCGTCGGTAATGAAAAGTCTAAACTCCAGAGGTTTCGCCAAAGATGCAAGTGCTCGAGCAACATGACCTCCACCGCAAATAACCAGTTGCGGCGGCGTTGTGTAGGCCTCAAGGAAATACTCAGTCCCTGATTTTGTCGTAACATACTCGTTTCTACCATGTATCATGAGTTCAAAGGCTTTATTTCTGGCTTGATTATCTTCACCATCATCGCCAATAGAACCCTCATTTTCCCCGTTTTCCCGGACAAATAATTTATCCCCTATTTTTGAATGACCTTTTTCCCCAGTCCTCACCACGGTAGCCAAAGCCACTGCACCAGACCCAGAATAAGCCTTATCAATTTCAGAGGCGTAAGGAAGATAGCTATCTGGTGAATAAACCGGGTCTATTAAAAAATACATGGTCCCGCCACAGACTAGCCCATCTTCTGCGGCTAAATCCTCGTTTAACTCATACTCCCGGTATTCCGTTCCTCCGCCTTCCTGCATTAATTGTTTCGCAGCGAACCAGATGTCCCCTTCCACACATCCTCCACCTAGTGTTCCGATCCCTGAGCCATCTTCTCGCACTAGTAATTTTGCCCCAGGTTTTTGTGGAGTAGAACCTTTTGTCCGAACAACTGTAGCCACCACAATTTTTTCTCCGCTACCTAATCTTTCTATCGCATCACTAAATACTTCGTGCATCTGGCCTCCAGGTTCCGTTGAAAATAGATCTAAAGTTTTTCATAAATCCACCGATGATAAGCCTATCAACCACTGATATTAAGATCAAACTTCCGGCATAGGAATAATACAACTATAATACATTCGAGTAACAAGGTTTCCGGATCAATAAGCATGAGGGTTTATGGTAAACATGGAAGCACAGAAGATTCCTCTATTTCCCCTTAGTACAGTCCTTTTCCCGGGTGGCACTATTCCACTTCAAATTTTCGAAGATAGGTACCATTCCATGGTTCAAGACTGTTTAGATACTGACTCTAAATTCGGGGTTGTACTCATAAAAGAAGGTCAGGAAGTCGGAGGTAACGCGGTTCCTCACCAGGTCGGAACTTTAGCCAAAATCACCAAAATAAGAAAACTTCCCCAGAACCGTCTCTATTTAACTGCGGTGGGAGAAACCCGGTTCAATATAATTGAACTATTCCAAGATAAGGCTTACTTAGAAGGATTGGTAGAAATACATAATCCGCCTCCTGAGGAAGACATCGAAGAGCAATCATTGAAAAAAGCACAAACTGCTGCTTCCAGGCACCTAGAGGCAATCGTATCCATGAATGGGGGATGGGTTAAAAAAGCACAGACACCCCTACCGACAGACCCCGATCAACTATCTTTTTTCCTGGCACAACTAATTCAGGGCTCCAACAAAGTCCGCCAGACGATACTTGAGGAAGCATCCATAGAAAAAAGAATTGAGATATGCCTATTTCACCTACAAACCGAGTCGAAAAACATATTCAGCACTCTTAACAAAGATCTGCTGTTCAAATTTAGCAGAAACTAGCATATTGGGGACCACCAGACTGTTAAGAGTCTAGTACTCCTTCCTTAGACAAAAAATTTGCGAGTCGGCTAATACCTTCAGTTATTTCGTCAGGTTGATTGTAACCGTAACATAGCCGTATGTGATCCTTACCTGAAGTTCCATCAGGTGAATAGTTGATACCAGGATGAAATCCTACATCTATCTCCTCGACTGACCTCTTGTTCAAAGCAAGCATATCAGAACCCTCTTTCAATTTTACCCAGATGTAGAGTCCCCCATCAGGGTCACTCCACTTTGCGCCAGTACCAAAGTTTTCGCCCAAAGCCGAAAGCATGGCATCTCTTTTTGTCCTCTGAATATTATTAATTTCCTCTATATGAGCATCCAGATATTTCCTTGCATATTTCTCAACAGCCATCGCTGTGAATTCACTCACACGACCACTTTTAACACCCATTGCTCTATCCAAAATTAATTGTGGAGCAGTCATGTATCCCAGACTCATACCAGGAGCAATGGTTTTTGAGAAAGACCCGACGTACATCACACTGTTTGTATCATCAAGATTAAGAATAGATGTGGGGAGATCACCGTCGTATCTATTATCTGCATAGCAATCATCCTCTAATATCGGCACCCCATATTTTTGAGTTACAGCCAATAGCTCTTTTCGCCTACTCTCAGGTATAGTCCATCCCTGTGGATTTTGAAAAGTAGGAATTAAATAAACGAATTTCGGTTTGTGGCCCCCCTTGATAGCCTTCTCAATTTCTTTATCTAATGCCTCAGGGTCCATACCACTTTCATCAGAGGCAACCCCTCTTATATCTGTGAAATGTCTCCTCAAGGTGTTCAAAGTCCCGCCATATACAAAACTATCTGTTATAACGACGTCTCCAGGATTCAAAAGTACCGCACAAATCATGTCTATAGGTTGACCGGACCCATTCCCTAAAATGATGTCATTTTCTGTTACTTGTATGTCTCG
>DTSF01000111.1 GCA_012965485.1 Dehalococcoidia bacterium | reverse complement strand
ACTGAAGGATCTTTAACCTAACAGCATTTTGAATCGTTGGTTGAGTTTCCAGCCTAAACGCGATAGCAAGCAGCATCTGTTATCTGAACTGACCCCGAAACCATCACCGTACTAGATAATTTCCCCGCATGCGATGCTAGCGCCGCTGGGACGTTACCCATCATGTTTATTCAGCCTGTGAGGCCTCGGTCAAATTTTTATTGGAAAAATGGGTTTCAAGGTTAGATCTGATACTTGACTACCGAATAATGATCGAGTTCCAACCCAAGACCTGGTTTGTCATGGAATGGAGACCAGTACCCATTCTTCTGTTTTGGGAAATCTACGTACCATAACTTGTCTCCTTCCAGAGACACGTTCATGTATTCAACGACTTTTAAATTTGGCGTTGCACATGCTACATGGAGATGGGCTAATTGAAGTGCGTGTGGAGCTATTGGCAGGTTAAATGAATGTGCCAGATGTGCTACTTTCATCCACTCTGTGACACCTCCAACCCGTCCAATATCGGGTTGAACAATATCAGCTCCTCCACGACCGATGAGGTCTCTAAAGCCATATTTTGTGTATTCGTGCTCCCCCGTAGCTATAGGAATGCTAGTGGCTTTGGATATTTCGGCCATCCCATCTATGTCATCTGGTATCAAGGGTTCCTCAAACCAACCGACCTGAAACTGTTCAAATTCCTTAGCCATGTAGATCGCCTGTTTTCGGTAATAACCGTTGTTTGCATCAATGTAGATACTGACGTCATCGCCAACAGCTTTTCTTACTGCAGCGACCCTTTCAATATCTTCTCTTTCTGATGATCCAAAATCCTTTCCCACTTTCATTTTGACCCTTGGTATTCCGTCCGACACATATCTTGTCATTTCCTCAAGAAGTTCTTTTTCTGAGAAGTTGGTCCAACCACCACTCCCATAAACAGGAACGGAATCTGTATATGCTCCAAGCAATTTGTACAAGGGAAGATTCACATATTTTCCTTTGAGGTCCCATAGGCCTATATCAATGGCTGAAATCGCGCAGAAGGCTATTCCCTTCCTACCATAGCCTCGTACTTTCCAGTACATGTCGTTCCATAATCGTTCTATATCCAGCGGGTCTTTTCCTACCAACTCTGATTTAAGGGAATTTTCGATTACATCTATTACCCCTGGGGAGGCATATGTCATTCCAAGACCCTCTATATCTTCATCCGTCTTGATGTGAACGAAGATTTGCCCTCTTCCTCCTGATCCCTCCTTTGGGGTTGGTATCGTGGCGTCCTGTATCGGCTTTCCTTCCGGGCTGCGAAGGTGAGTTGCGGTTATATCTGTTATTTTCATTCTGATCCCTTTAGCAAATTGGTGAATCTACATCTTTTCAGGTTTGCTCATGCCCATCAATTCTAGGCAGTTGACGAGCGCCAATTTGGCTGCGTCACATAATTTCAGCCTGGCCTTACTCAATCCAAGGTCTTGTTCATTTTCTGAAATGACTCTGCAATTCTGATAAAAATTATGAAAAGCTGTCGCCAGTTCCAGAGAGTAGTGTGGGAGGTGATGTACTTCATAAGTGTCTGCAATAGCATCAATTATTGAAGGCAATTCCAAGATCTTATTGATTAGCTGAATCTCAGATTCATGGCTCAGCATAAAAACTGAACCGTTTGAATAATTTATCTTCTTTTCAGCAGCTAGATCCAATATGCTGCATATTCTGGCATGGCCATATTGAATGTAATAAACGGGGTTTTCAGAAGACTGTTTTTTAGCCAGATCTAGGTCAAAATCAAGCTGAGTTTCATGGGAGCGGGATAAAAACATAAACCTGCAAGCGTCGGCTCCAATTTCGTTTACTAGTTCTATCAGCGGAACGACATTACCTTCTCGCTTGGAAAGTTTTTCAGTGGTTTCTCCTTTTTTGAACCGGACCATTTGAACCAGGATCATTTCCAGATTGTCAGGGTCGCTGCCGAGCATTTTCATAGCGGATTTGAGCCTTGATACCTGACCCTGATGATCCGCACCCCAGACGTCAATAACAGCATCGAATTTTCTCTCAATAAATTTGTTGTAGTGGTATGCAATGTCAGTTGAAAAGTAAGTTGGGGTTCCATTACTTCGTATCAGAACGTTATCTTTTTCTTCCCCTACATTGCTATTCAGTAGCCATGTGGCACCATCTTTATCGGCCACATGACCCATCTCTTTGAGCAGGCCTATGCATTTTTCAAATTGACCGTTTTCAAAAAGACTTTTTTCACTAAACCAACTGTCGAAATCAATACGGAGCGATTCAATATCCTCCTTAATGCCCTCTATCATTAGTTGAATGCCAGCTTTGCCTAGGTCTGATACTGCTCCAGGGTCATCGGTGTCATAGTTATCACTACCTGAATCCCTTATTTTTTCAGCAATATCTATTACATCTTCGCCAGGATATGAGTCTTCCGGTAGTTCAACATCATTCCCGAGTGATTGCATATATCTAGCAACCAGTGATCGATTGAATTTATCTATTTGGGCTCCAGCATCGTTCAGATAGTATTCTTGTTCAACTTCGAATCCAGCGAACTTTAATACATTGGCAAGCGTACTACCGATCACAGCCCCCCTGGCATGTGCTACGTGTAATCTTCCAGTCGGGTTGGCACTTATATATTCAACTTGAATCTTTTTGCCTTTACCAGCATTAGTAACTCCGTAACTTTCTGGATCAGACAACATTTGATCAACCTGGTCTTGCAACCATTTTCTGCTTAGCACAAAGTTGAGGAAGCCTGGGTTGGCCACCACTACATCTTCTAGAATCTCATCTTTTTTCAGATATTTAGCAAGCACATTGGCTATTTCTATAGGGTTTTTCTTCAATGGTTTCGCTAGTTTCAGCGGAAGACTTGAAGCATAGTCACCGTGCCTAGGGTTTTGTGGTCTTTCAACCGTGATGTCTCCGATTTCGGCGGCAGGTACAAGATTGTCCTGTTGGGCCTTTTCGAAGGCTTTTTTTATCGAAGCACTGAGAATCTCAGGAACAGTTGTCAATGTTGCAACTCCACTAAACCTTGATCTTCGTTATCCAGTGACGTGTATTGTAGGGTCGGTCTCTGAAGGAGTGTAAACTTCCCCAATTATTTGGTTACATAATGTGTCTGTCTCAGACAGCGATTGTTGTAATCTAACTGCTTTATCTGGATTGACTGAAATCAATAGGCCTCCAGAGGTCTGGGCATCGGATAAAAGGATTTTATCGTTTTCCGAGATTTCTTTATCCCACAACACCGTCGACTTTAGTGAGCCTAGATTCCGCATAGTCCCTCCCGGTGCCATCCCTTGTTCCAAAAGATCCATTGTGCCTTCTATCACCGGTACTTTGGACTTATAGATCCGGGCACCTAGCCCGCTTTTTTTCCTCCGATTGTGGATGATCCATTTATCTTCGGGCACCTAGCCCGCTGCCCTCCATCATCTCTCTCAGGTGTCCCAACAATCCAAAACCTGTAACGTCAGAGCAGGCGTTTACGCCGACTGAAATCATAGATTCGGAGGCAGATTTGTTAAGCGCAGCCATAATTTCAACGGCATTTTCAAGAACCTCAGCACCTACTTTTTTTTGTTTTCCGGCAGTAGTTATTATCCCAGTACCTATAGGCTTTGTTAGCAGCAAAAGATCTCCAGGTTTGGAAGAGCTATTGGCTGTTTGTGAGCCAGGATTCACTATT
>DTSF01000110.1:2777-13168 GCA_012965485.1 Dehalococcoidia bacterium | reverse complement strand
AGTGAATGTTACGGATGGTTAGAAACGCTTTAAACCTTCAAATTCAATCCTACTAAGGATCCAGATAAAATATTAATCTAAGTCACTATATTCCGATGTAAAGATACTGCTCATCCTTAACTAATTCGTTTCTGCCAACACTTTGATGTTAAGATTTCTGGATAAGGAAAAACAGGTTAATGTACCCGGTAATAAGAGTCATAAATCCAAACTCTAACGATGCTGTTACTTCCGGTATTTCGGAGGCTTTGGAGCCGTTGCGTTTAGCTGGTGGTCCACATCTTGAATGTATAACCCTTTCAGACGGCCCGTTCGGAGTTGAAAGTCAGGCTGATGTAAGTAAGGTTGAACCGTTGATTGTGGATAGTATTAGAGCCGACACCGAGGCTTCTGCCTTTATAATTGCGTGTTACTCAGACCCTGGGTTAGCCCTTTGTAGAGAAGAAACAGATAGACCTGTATTTGGCATTGCTGAATGTGCAATGCTAACAGCCCTCTCACGGGGTCATTCGTTTGGTGTTATAGCAATACTTAGCCAGTCGATTCCTCGCCACATCCGACACATGCGGGAACGACTCCTTCACAATCATTGCGTCGGTGAGCGTGCATTGGAGCTAACTGTGGCAGAGGTAGAGAATAGCAACGATACCTATGAGAAAATGCTGGAAGTGGGGACAGAACTCCGTGACAAAGACGGTGCAGAGGTAATAATTATGGGTTGCGCGGGCATGGCAAAGTATCGCGAAGCCCTAGAAAAATTATTAGGAGTCCCAGTCATTGATCCAACCATAGCCGCCGCTGGAATGGCCATAAATACCGTTTTACTGGCTAATTAGCTTTTGCCACAACCTGTTTCATCAAGGCCGTAATCAAATGGTCAAAGGTTGTTATTGAGATATTATCGCTATAGCATCAATTTCAATCAGCAAGTTAGGACCATCTAAACCCGCAACTTGGACCCTTGTGCTGGCGGGCAGATCTTCTCCGAAATACTCCTGTCGAACTATTTGAGTTTCAAATTTAGCGGATTCTGACAAATCGGTCACGTAGCTTGTAATTTTTACAACATCACTAAGGGTTCCTCCTTCACATTCCATAATGTATTTCATTCGCTCGAAAATCACCCTCGTCTGATCAGCCATGCTTCCCTTTTCAGCACCCGTCATTTTGGCAGTTGCTCCAGCGAAGAAAAGTAAATCTCCCACCCTGACAGCGTGAAAATGGGGCGAGCCTGTCAGGGGAATTCCATCATAGTTCTTACGTTCAATAACCATTGAAGACACTCCTTAATTTCATGAACCACCTTATTGTGTAGCGTCATGACGCCATTATAAATAATCCAAAATCATGAGTGAGCACTACATTCGCTAGATGTGGTGCGGGTAGGACGAAGTCCTGTTCTGAACAGAGAACCTACTGATTAAGAGTCAGTCACAATGTGTTTATGAGAGTTATTCTGCTGAGAACGGCTTTATCCTTCATTCTCCTTTAAGGTAAAAGATGATTTTGCAAATAATAACGAGGCGGAAACCGACGCAACGGCTGAAGTAATTAAAGCAAAAGAAACTGATCTTGCGACAGATATTATGGCCATTATTGGACCAGCCGACATTTCCCCAAAAGATGTAGACTGGCCAATTATTGATATCAGAGTCGCCCTCTCAGAGCTTTGAACACCTCTGTTTACAAATGCTACACGTAGTGGATACATCGACTCTTCTACAGCAATTAAAAGCCAGTATGAAAATAGTGCTAAAAGAAACCCATTGGCGGCTCCAAAAACTAAAGCAGACAGGCCTAAAATGAAGGTTGAGAAAGTTAAAGCACGTGATACTGAAAGAAGACGTTCAGTCTCCACCACCTTTCCTACAAGAAAAGTACCAAAAAGTGCCGCTAGATAGCCACCACCTTTGATGATGCCGAACCAGCCAAGTTCGCTAGACTCCACATCACCGGTCATACCAAATGTAAAGTAATTCATAAAAGAGATGGTCGGCATATTTTGAAGGTTGAGCATGATATGTGGCATGAATCTCATAGAAGTTTCCATAGTCACACCTATACAAACCGAGGTAACTATACCGATGAACATAAGGTGATTAGTTTTAAGCCTTGACCAGAAACCTTCAGGAAGAATAGATACGCTACCTTTCATGCTGCTGGCTCTTCTAATAAATCCTTTCTCCGGCATTTGCAGTAATAGGAAAAACATCAGTGAAGCGTAGAAGAATGCTGCTGTAATGAATGGGAGGCGGGGGTTTATTCCCGCAAGAACAATGGAAGGAATGATGCTAAGTACTCCCCCTGCCATCTGCCATTGGGCGGCTTTAATAAATGCCTTGTTAGCCTTTGTCTCACCTATTTCGTCAGAGAGCCATGCTTCTTGTGCACCACTTATAAACGAGTACCCAATTCCCCATGAGAACATTCCTAATCCGATTCCAGTAAAAGTTGGCGATAATCCCACGATTGCGATGGAAGCACTCATTACGAAAAGACCTATTAATATAGAGCCCTTCCTACTGTATCGGTCGGCCATTATTCCGGTTGGAACCTCAGCCATAAAGACAGCGAGCTCCATTGCAGTACCAATGAGGATTAATTGGTAGGCTTCCAACTGGCCGTGCCGCACAGCGTAAACCCCATAAGTCACGGTTGCCAGAGAAAAGAAAAAATTGTCACAAAAGTTTATGAGGTAATAGAGTTTTTCCGACTTCATCGGCGGGGGGGGGGGTAATGAAATTTCTTAAGCACGTTTTCATTATAGATAATTCATTTAATATGGGTCTAGGCATATGAGTGCCTGGGTAGGCTGTAACGAAATAGGGGCATACTATTAAAACCAAATTAAGAAATATCACAGGGTGATAAAAATGAAACAGAAGAATAGTTTACTAATAATATACACTTCCAAAAATGGGCGTACCGAACATATGGTGCAGCCCATTCGTCAAGGAATTCAGGATTCGGGGTTAGAGGCCACCGTTAGGTTAGTTGGTGATGTTCGTTGGGAAGAAATGTTGTTAGCTAAAGGAATAATAATCGGCACTCCGGTTCGGTTCGGAGGTATCGATTGGGAAATCAAGCGACTTTTCGACGTGATGGCTCATCAAGACTATCCAGGCCCATTGTCTGGAAAGATCGGAGGAGCATTCACTGCTGGGGGAAGCCCTGGTAGTGGTGCAGAACTAGCTTTGCTTAGCATGCTTCATGTCTTGCTCAACCATGGAATGGTCATCCAGGGAAACGCCCACTCATCTCATTACGGCCCAATAGCACTTTCTGAATCTTCCGAGGATTCTATTGTTTCAAAATGTTACGAGTGGGGCCAACACTGGGGTCAATTGGTTTGCAAACTCCACGGATGAAGATATAACCAATTAATTCAAAATCATGTGAGGCACTATGCTCACTATAGTGTTGTTGGCAAGGGACGGAGAGGTATTTTTGACCTTACATATACGAAATTGCGAAGAGGGCAGCTATGAACAATTGGTTAATGTTTTTTCTGATTGCCTTTTTGTTAATTATCGCTTGCGGGGGTACAACGACTGCTCCCTCGGCACAAAAGGTGGTAGCCACCAGAACAACTAACTCAAACCAAATTTCCCAGCCTGCTCCCGCACAACCTCCTGGACAGGAAAGTAGGCCAGAAGACAAATATGCGTGTGTGATAAACCCGGACGGTTATTGTATTTTCTTAGGAATACCTCATGGAGCTGGCCTCAAGCCAAATACTGACCACATAGTAGACGGTGATGAAGTTTTCCTCTTTTCCATGAATGAGGCTGTGGCAGTAAACTCCGCCGGTGAAATTCTACAAGCTAGAGGAACCCCTGCTTTTAACGGGGACGAACTCGCAAGACATTTAGAGGACGGAATGACGGATGATGAGAAAGCTTTTCACAGAGTGATGGCCATCATGTTTCCGATTCGTAATGCTCTCATGTATGAAATTGGAGAGGTAAGTCATACTGAGTGGGATGAGTTAGTTTCAGAACTCAAGATGAGGGGCATTAAGGATAAAACTTTTACAGATGGTGCTACGCCCAAGGACAACTATTACGGAAGGAAAGATATTTTTGAAGTAGCCAAAAACCCAAAAGGCAAGGATATCCATCACGATGTAATGAAATTTCTTGAAGAAGCAGGTCTGTATTTTCTATGTCATGTCACCAGTGATAACTTCGGTCAAATGCTTCAGGATACCCATCCGGAAGGCCACGACCCTTGCGAAGATGCAAAGATAACGGAGAAGATACCTTTCTAATGCTCAACTTATCTATCGCATTTTTATTTGGTATTGGAATTCAGGAATATCTGGGGAACTACTCCAGCAGTTAAATAGCATCCCTCATAGAGACTGTCCCTACGGATAGACGTGCGTGAGTCCGTAGAACTATTTCTTGCGACGGTGTATGTACCTTTTCCCGTATCTGTAGGCCAAAAAGACTATTAAGCCTATCCCAATTAGGATGGGTGAAAAGACAATGAGGCCTATCAAAAAATTTGCGATATGTTTAGAAAAAGAAACCATAGCCCTCACTGAATTGTCCAGGGAGTCGAAAAACCTCCACCCACTGCCTGTAATAGGTACTTCTTCTGTCATATAGATATTCAAAACAGAGTTATCTGTAGTTTTGTTAAGGTATTTCATCCTCCCCTCTAGACTATCTATCTCCCCTCTCAGTCTCATTAGTTCTCTCTCTACGCTCATTATCTCTTCTACATTGGCTGTTTCGGAGAGTAGTGCTATGAAACGATTTTCCGTCTGCTTCATCACATTTAATTTTGCTTCGGTATCTACAAATTCTTCAGTCACATCATTAGAATTAATATTCTCATTGGTAACTTTTGTGGCAATATTCTTTAATGCCTCAATTAATTCATAAAATGATTCCTTCGGAATTAAAGCCGATATGTTGGCATATCGGTTGAAAGAGTCGCCTGAATCGGACGAGGTGATATTGCCACCGTATTGAATGACCAACACTCGAGTTTCTTCTAAAGCAGTCGATACATTTTGTACTTCTAAAGATAAATTCCCATTTATTTGGATTCTAGGTTCTGGTGAACTTTTTGAGTAACTTTCAATACCAGGTGACGGGGCATAGGCAGGGGCTGCCATGGCATAGTCAGAGGATGTAGCAGACTCCATTGTTGAGGCCCGCGACACAGAATTAACCTCGTTTGAACAATAGTTGAAAAGACTGATTGACAGCACCATGCAAATAATAATAAAAGTTTTCATCTAAACAAGTTTTACCGTGGGCTCAAAGCCAATATTTACCTTTCATGACATTGTACGTCAGCCAAAGGAGAAGGAAAGTGTATTTCAACTTAGTACTACAGAACTGAGAATTAAGTGAGAATCACAGCATTATTTTCAAGAAGTGGGAAATTCGAGGCTGTCACCACTTCTTGAATCTGCCACCACGGTGATGGCAACTAGGTGCTCATATCTCTCTTTTAACTTTGGATTCCAAGGGGACATTCCATTAATTGTATGGCTTTTTTCCAGAACATCTCCTAAACTGCCGGCAAAGCTAGGTTCAATTAAGGAGGGTAGTAATGAGGTTTCAAGGTAAGGTGGCTATAGTTACAGCGGCGGCCAATGGAATTGGAAAGGCTACCTCGAGGATCCTTGCGCGGGAAGGAGCTCAGTTAGTGGCTGTGGACATAAACTCTGGAGCTCTCGCAGAATTGGCCAAAGCAATAGAGGGAGAGGGGGGAAGCGTTAGCGCCGTTGAAACAAATGTATTGGAAAGCAACCAGGTCAAGGAATTAGTGGACTCAGTGATCGGTAAGTTTAACAAAATTGATATTTTGGTAAACGCGGTCGGAGGCAGCACTATTATCCCAAATAGTACAGCCTCGGTAGACAACCTTTCGCTGGAGGACTGGGATAAGATCATCCAATTTAACTTAAGGGGTACTTTTTTATGCACTAGCACTGTTATTAAGCAGATGAAAAAGCAAGGCAATGGAAAAATAGTCAACATATCTTCTGACGCAGCCCACAGCATGGGCGACCCTAGCAGCGCTTATGTCGCGGCCAAGGCAGGTATCATGGCTTTCACCAAAAAGGTTGCCAGAGAGGCTGGACCCTACGGTGTGACCTGCAATGCAATCGCCCCTAGTGTGACCTTGAGTGAAAGAGTAGGACCAAGGTGGGAACAAAGGTCAGAGGAAAACAAACAACAGATTCTCGAGCAAATTCCCTTAAGGCGTGTGTCCCAACCTGAAGACCAAGCCAAGGTCATTGCTTTTCTAGCGTCGAGTGATGCAGATTATGTTACCGGGGTAACGATTGATACTAGTGGTGGTCGATACTAAAAAAGAAGATTCGTGTTTATACGTCCCTGAATCTGCCAATTAATCTAGTACTACGGTGAAACTTTAAACATAATCGTAGGGCTGTTCACCATATTGGTTGTAGCCCTCCCGGCCTTTACGACCATAAATGACAATTGCCATGACGATGTGGAGTAATAGACAGAGTAATTGTAGTAATCCTGCGGACTTCCATACCGAAATCGTTATAAGCACGTACCACGACCCCTCAATTAGAATCACCCACTTCCCACTCCAGCCAACATCATGAAACCGCCTCACACATAGCGATACGTAAGGCAGTATCACTAGAACATCTAAGTACAGGTCAACACCAAAGAATCCAGCTATGTAGTATCCCAAAATAAAAGGTATGAGATTAACCCAGAAAATAAAAAACAACCAAAATTCCCTGACTGTTGCTCGTCCTTTGTAGTCAAATATGTTTCGTAAGGGCTGTACAGGGCTTTTCACCAACAACACGGCGAAAATAGCGAGCCATCCGTATATATATGTTGTGAAGTTTTTCCTAGCCATCTTGCCATCCTAGCTCAAATAATAGTAATGACCTAGGAGAATTCAAAGCCGGTCTTATTACTATTGGCGAATGATTCGAAAGATCAAAAGGCGCTCATCTGGTAGGATGTTTGCTATGAATTGCCCTACTTGTGGAAAAGAAAATGAGTCCTCGGCCCAATTTTGTGGAATATGCGGCTCTCAACTATCTGACCAACCGGCCACAGTCAGTCAGTATGATATGGGTTCATCAAATCCCAGGGTTGGCTTCGGAGAGGCTATCAGCTTAGGATTTAAGAATTACATCAACTTCAGTGGTCGAGCAACGAGAGCGGAATATTGGTGGTGGTTTTTATTTCTGGTGTTAACTGGGGTGGTTCTGAGAACTATTGATACCCTAACCGGCATAGGTATGCTACAAAATATATTTAACTTAGCCACATTTATACCTGGTTTAGCACTAGGGGCAAGAAGGCTGCACGACATAGGAAAATCTGGATGGTGGCAGCTATTATGGTTAGCAATTATCGTTGGCTGGATTATTCTAATTGTTTGGTATACCAGGCCTGGAAATCAGCTTGGCAATAAATACCCTAATTAGTACCGATAACACTGTTATATAGTTCAAATCTGAGTGGGTCTGTAGGCCCATTAATATGATGGATAGCGCCACCGAAACCCCACCCATCACATTACTTCAGAGTATGAATCCTATTACTGACTGTGCATTATCCGACTCACAATTCGTACAGGAGATTGAGCAAGCATTTCTGGGATCTTTCCCAGCTTACTTACAGCCTCTGATTGCTGTTCTTGAATATCCTGAAGACTTTCAGCAAACCTCGATACCCGTATTTGGTTAACAGCTCCAGCTATTGGTCGACTTACAACTGGCGGCACTGTGGATGTAGAACTAGCCCGGTTTTCAATTAGAGCATTAACCAACTCATCTCTTTTGCTAGGTATACAATGCAGAATTGTTCTAGAAATAATTTTTGGCTCATAACCGTCAGGAAGAGAACTCATAGGTTCGCTAAGAATCTCCGATACCACCCAAGTTGCTCTTTCACATAGGGCATCGATGGCATCGAGTCGCTGCATAGTTACACTATCGTTGAGAGAAGCCTCTTGCAAGGCATCAAGTTCATCCAATGTCTGAAATCCACCGATAAGGCTGACTATCGCGGGCCGGGCGATTGTCGGGTTTCCCACGGAGACAGGGACGGCAACATTTCCTGGTCTTCCCACGGCCACCACTGATTCTTTAACAGCTTCCAGTACAGCACTAGTTTTACCCGGACTAGGATATCTGAGGAAATTCATGAAATATGACATTTTGGTCACTCCTATTAACGATTCTAAAGTTTTTTACCACTGTAAGAATTAACTAAAATCGTGTCAATAGGTGTTTTATCGGAGTGAATCACCCAAACGTTGTGTGTGGCGATAGGTTAGGCGCGATATTATCGGTTAGGAACAAAAGGAATTAATCTATATGTAATTAGCACCACGTGAATAAATATGACATTATCCCCCTGAATATATCTCAGGAGGATCATATGGATACAGAACTTACCGTTGCCGTAGCCCAAATACTAACCGGAGCAGCGACCCTGGTGGTTGCATTCTTTCTAGCAGGGCAGGTTGTATTACAACGTAAAGTGTTGTCGAGAGCCCACGAAGATGCCGACAGAGAGCTCACTCTAACTTCTCTAGGATTATTTCTTCAATACTTACAATCTCGAACAACTAGTGACTCTCTGCGGCAACTCTATGCAAAAAGACACGAAGGTTTGGATAGTTTGGACGCTCCAGACCTTGATGGATTGTCAACACATCTCAGGGCTGGATATCTACTGACCAACACTGAGTGGAGGTTGAATAGAAATAGAAATTTACCAGGGTATTACATTAAAAGATTCGATGGTCTCATGGATTCTGTAGGTGGCCGCCAGTACTATGTTCAGTCAGGTAGAGCTATCATAAACCAACCTAACCTGATTGAATTTGCCGATGAGGTGTACGCCAAATTGGAGGGAAGCCCAGTCCCGAAAACAGCTGGGAAGGCTATCGGCTTCGTATCCTAACAACCATATGGGGAAGGTGTACTCCACGGATATTGTGGTTCAACCACCATACCTGGAAATGGTTGGCAGCGTCGCTGGGGCGCTACCAACCATGCCTAAATTTATTCAGAGGACCGCAATAAACTTATTCCAAGAGCAGAGCTAGCCAAGCAAAACCCAACATATCCAATTACAATCAATTGGTTACTGTAATCGATGACACATATTGCTGTGGTAAATATCCCAGCTATCACCATAACTGCAGCGATAATTATGTGAAAGTTTTTTTGTTTTAGTATGCCTATTCCTATAACTAGTAATACTTATCATGGGTGATGGGCCCGTGTTGAGGTTTAATTTGATATGGTACGTAGCTGGAGAAAATCTTCTTGTCGAAATCAAATTGGAATTAAAATGAGAGAAGAATTATGTATAGACTGTGACAACGATAACGTCACGAGAATAGAGAAAAATAAAGAAACTCCATTAATACTCCTAATGGACAAGCATTTCAGATGCAAGGAGCACGCATTAGAGTTTCTTGATCGACGTGAAAAAATGCTCAAAAATTCCCCGAACCTACCTACCTCTATTACGGAGCAAAGGATGCTTGATGAAGTTAGAGTAATGAAAGCTAAATTTAAATGATCAAATAGGAGAATAATCCAGGCAGTGACAGGTGTTTTTTCCGACATAAGAATCTTAGATTTTAGCCGAGATATTCCGGGAATGTATACGTCTCTTTTGATGAGTGACATGGGAGCCGAGGTAATTAAAATAGAGCCGCTTGGCGGGGATCCATTACGTTCTGATCCAAATTATAGATTCTATAATCGAGGTAAAAAAAGTATCTGTTTAGATCTTTCCTCTGACAAGGAAATGCAGAATCTCCACTCTCTCATTAAATCTTCTGATGTTATTGTTACTACCTGGCTCCTGTCTGAAGCCAAATCTACTTTTCTTGATTACGAGAGTCTTTCCAAAATCAATCCGTCGATTTTGCATTGTTCAATACCTCCTTATGGAGATGTTGGTCCTATGGCTGATATCCCAGGGGATGAGGGTACTGTCGGTACATATGCAGGTATACATGAAGGGCAAGGTGGAGAGACTGGGACTCCACTATACGTCCAACTACCGTTTCCTACCTACGGTACGGCCTTCACAGCGTCTCTTGCCGTGTCTGCTGCATTATTTGAAAGGGAAACCAGCGGATTAGGGCAGAAAATCGAAGTTCCTCTCTATGCGGGGTCAACGGCGATGCAAGCTACAGGGCTCATCGTTGGTGAAAAAGTGATTACTCCAGCAAGGCGAAGAGGTCCGGGGCCATCAACTGGCTTACCAGTATATCGTTTGTACAAATGTTCAGATGACTGGATCTTTGTGGCATGCGGGAATAATGTTTTCTGGAATAAGTTATGCATAGCCTTGAAATGCTTTGATTTGCTGGAGGATGTTCGTTTTTTGGAAGCACCT
>DTSF01000110.1:0-2767 GCA_012965485.1 Dehalococcoidia bacterium | reverse complement strand
GGAACATTCCTTCAGAGCACTGGTCGGATTTGGCGGAGATATTGGAACCAATTTTCGCTTCCAATTCCAGAGAACATTGGTTAAACATCCTCAGGGAAAACGACGTGCCATGCGCCCCAGCCGAGACTCGGGAAAGGTTTTCCCGGCACCCACAAGTCATCCACAACGAAATGCTACAAAAAATAGAAGACCCTGAATTAGGATTAACCACACAGGTTTCACCTCCTTTAAAATTCTCTGTTTCGAAGTCCCCCAAACCTGAGCCAGCGAGGTACCCTGGAGAAGATAATTTTTTGTTCACAACTTGCATTCCTAAAAAGTCGATTCCTCTCGGGAAAATAAGCCGGCATCCTTTGGATGGAATAAAGGTCGTAGATCTTACTGGATATATAGCTGGGGCATATGGAACGACTCTATTGGCAGACCTTGGAGCAGATGTATTGAAAATAGAATCGTTTGCCGGAGATGGATTCAGACAAAATGGAGCAGCTTTCCAAGGGTGGAATCAAGGCAAAAGGGGAATGATTCTAAACTTAAAAGACCCTAAAGGATTAGATATATTTCATCAGTTAGTCAGGGAAGCTGATGTTGTTACGGAAAACTACAGAGCGGGGATAGCTGAAAATCTGGGTGTTGATTACGAGAGTCTTCGTAAGGTAAATCCTAAAATTATTTACTCAACGGTAAATGGTTATGGTCTCACTGGACCATTCAGTGAATATCCTGCCTTCGATCCTCTTATTCAGGCCCTAGGGGGTGCAATGAAAGATCAAGGAGGCTCTGGAGATCCTGTCTTCTTAAGAATTGCCGCCTCTGACTACTCATCAGCGATACTGTCAGCATATGGAATCGTCTCGGCTTTGTATTATCGATCCCGCCATAACGAAGGTCAGCATGTTGAAATTTCTTTAGTAAACGCTGCCTTCGCGTATCAAGCGGCAGAATATTTCAATTATCCAAATAAGCCAACAAAACCCCGACTATCATCGGTAGGTCAATCGGTCGACTACAGGCTTTATAAAGCCGAGGATGGATGGTTCTTTCTTTCCTGTAAAGAAGACATCGAATGGAACAAGATGTGCCATGCGGTTGGAATGTCCGGTTTAGCTAGCCACAACAAAGAGTCCCGGGCTGAGAATCAAGACGTCCTTAATCAAAAACTGGAGTCATTATTTATAAGTGATCAAGTATCGGTATGGATAGATATTTTCCGGAAATCAGGGGTGAAATGCGCTACAAATAAGAGCCTCCGGGTAATTCATGATGATCCTCAAGCGCATTCACTCGGCCTCATTACCGAAAATGATTCATACAATTTAGGGCGGATAAAATTGCAAGGGCTTCCCTTTAGATTTTCACGAACACCAGGGAAACTAGATTTACCGGCCCCAGACCATGGAGAACATACGGATCAAGTACTGCGAGAACTCGGATTCTTGGAAGAGAATATTGTGACTCTCAGAACAGCGAAAATAGTGGGATAGAAACAATCAAATTAGGGTCATACAAATGAAAATTAGCTCAATTGAGTATGTAGTATTGGAAGGACTTCACCCTTTTGTTTTCATACATACAGATGAAGGTATCACCGGCATTGGGGAATGTTTCAGACGACAACCATTAGTAACCAAGACAGTTGTGGAAGAACTTCTCACACCTGCCCTCTTAGGTAAAGACCCAGTTGACACTGAAGCTAGATTTAGAGATATGGCAACAGCAGGTCAGGCTTTGGAAATAGGCGGAGCCATTTGGATCGGTATTGCAGGTTTGGATATTGCAATGTGGGACCTTAAAGGAAAAATTCTCAACTTACCTATTTACAAACTGCTCGGAGGAAAGGTGAGGGAAAGGGTACCTGTATACGCTAGTTCAATGGCTCGAAACCTTACACCATTGCAAGAAGCAAATAGAGCCCTATCGTTTGTAGAGAAAGGTTACACAGGATATAAATTACACAGTGCAGTTCCGGGCAAAATTGATGACTCTGCGGATCAGACAATAGCCACTGTGACTGAAGTAAGAAAGGCAGTGGGTGACGACATTGACATATTAGTAGACGTGAATGGGGCTTACTCCGTGCATCATGCAATCGAAATAGGTAAGCAACTTGAAGAATTGGGAGTGTTCCACTTTGAAGAACCCCGACCTCATTACGATCTGCCCGGTCTTGCTAACGTGGCAGAGGCACTTGATATCCCCATAGCCTCGGGAGAAATGATATACAGCCTATATGAATACAAAGAACTCATGATGAGAGGAAAAGTAGATATCATCCAACCAGACATTGTTAAAACACCTGGTTTCACGACTCTAATTAAAATAGCTAATTTAGCAGAATCTCTTGGCATTCCTATAACCTGCCACAATACTCAACCAACCATCAGTACCGTGGCCCACGCCCATTTTGTGGCGGCAACCCCAGGCGCTCCCTACGCTCAAGAATATAACATTGAATTAGTTTCCATCAGAGACGAGCATCCCATACTGTCTGAACCCTTGGAGATAGCGAACGGGTTTCTGGAGGTTCCCAACGGGCCAGGACTTGGAGTCGCTCTAGATATGCAAATGGTTCAAAAATTGAAAACCTAATTGGTCAAGACAAAATGAAAATCCCCCAGCCAGTTAAAAGAACCAAAACTAGGGGATACCCTCTGCCGCTTCGATAATCTGGAGGAGCGGCCATTAAAATGTAAATACATAATAGCTTTTTTGTTCTATATTGTCAAATATTTTCCGAACATTACATCTAAAGCTCTTTGTTTTTTTA
>DTSF01000109.1 GCA_012965485.1 Dehalococcoidia bacterium | reverse complement strand
GAAAATTTTCTAGGGGTTTGAAGCAAGTGAGTCCCCACCCACAATCACTGCCAGATTTCTTGCTTGTCTTCCTTCGTACCCTCTGCCCAGATTTCTTTGATTCTTATAATGTACCTGGTGACATTCTCCTTCCGGATGATGTCTAACGTCCCCGCGTTTCGGTCGTTCTCCCGATGGGTATAGTCCATTTTGGCATCAAACATTTTCTTGCAGCTTAGAAAACAGGAGGCGTGGTGGGCTCAAACCTTCAACTGTTCACTGCCGCGTAGGCAGCTTAGAAAAGCTTGGATAAAGCCACCTGGATCAGGCTTTGTGGCGGTGGTAGTAGTAGTTTTCTCAATCCGTGCGTTCTAACTCCTTGAGCCTAGCGTCTTTGCCAAAGTGAGTCTACAAAATACTGTTTTTCATCATAAAAGTTCTCAGCAATTTTAAACCCAGATTCGCAGGCAAGATTTTCTATTTCATCAATCGAGTATTTAAAAGATTGTTCGGTTTGCAAGGCTTCCCATTCGGCGAACTCAAAATCTTTATTTAGAGCTTTGATGTGGATGGTTTGTTTACAAATGCTATACAAAAAACTTTCCACTGCCCTTGATTTCGGGTTGTAATGCGCCTGTTGAACAAACATTTCTTTTTTAAAGTTTGCCTCAAGGCATTCATTGATCCTATCCAGAAGATGCAGGTTGAATTTTTCAAATAATTCATCATTGTAGGATTTATGAAGTAGTTTGGGATTTTTCATAAGATCAAAACCAATCAACAGATAATCTTCATTTTGTAAAGATTCATGTAACCTTTTTAGAAATTCTTTTGCTTCGGGGATGTCCATATTGTTGAGGGTGACCCCTAAAAACAACACCATTTTCCTATTTATATTGTTATCTGAGATTGAAGCAAGACCTTCAAAATAATCAGCAACTAGTCCGGTTACGCTAAATGAAGAGCTATTGAAGTTTTGGTTGAGTGTTTTGACCAGAATGTCGATAGCACCTTCTGAAATATCAATTGCGGTGTATTGAAGTTCAACTCTGTCTTCAAGAAGTTGTCTGATGAGAACCATTGTTTTTTCACCCCCACCCGAACCTAATTCGATTAATTGGGTCGGAGTGCTGGAAAAAATTTTTGAAATAGTAGATTTATGTGTGTTGAAGATTTCGAGCTCATATCTTGCTGGATGATAGTTTTCAAGTTTGGTGATTTGATTGAAAATTTCACTTCCTCTTGAATCATAGATCAGCCAAGAAGGCAGCTTTTTTCTTTCAAGGGACAGGCCCTTTAGAATCGTGTCTGCAAATTGATTGTTTTCCATTTTTATCCAGCTCTTCTAAGGTTTTTATATTATCTAAAAAGATTTTGTATAACTATGAAATAGGGACGGAGTTTGACCTGCAATATTCTATTTGTTATATTAACTGTATATATTCCTTGAAATCTTTTGTCCAGCTAGGTTCAATAGGCTTATTGAGAGTATTTAAGCCTATATTATTTCATTTCCGTTAATTGGAAAGTTAAAAAGGCCATGCCCATTAAATTAGATAATTTAAATACATACCGAGAATATGAAGAGGCGAAGGAAGTATTTGTTGAATTTTTGAATTGCGAAAATTTGGATGCCAGGATATTGGAAAAGCCTCAGAGTGTGGATTTTTTCAACGAAAAAATCGATCTTGCGTTGGAAGAAGCTTTTTGGGGAGATAATTGCGATGATTCTGCGCATATTTTTATTCAAAGATGCTTGTATTATATTAACAGACTAAAACTTTTTTGGTACGACGATCTAAAAAATTACTCGAATGAAAACTCACGCTTTCTTTTTGATATTCGATCCAAAATTGAAAAAAAATGGTCGGCATGGGAAGAAAATAAAATTTTAACTGAAAGATTGATTTCGGTTGATGTAACTAAAGCTCTTTGTGAGCGCGCAGATGAAGATTTAAACCCTGAACTTTCGAAAGAGGGCCGATATGTTCGGGATAATATTTCCAAGGTGGGTTACCGCCACCTTCTCGCAATCGCTTCGCTTGATGGATTAGTGGAAGCAAGTCAATTATCCCGGGTCTTGGGGGGAGCTGGTTCGAATGTTCAGCTCATGTTGACCAAAATTTTGTGGGAAGAATATGGAGGAGGTAAATTAGAACGAAAGCACTCTTCTTATTTTGCAGCCATGCTTGAGGAGCTAGGATTGAATTCAAAGCCCGAGGCTTATTTGGATATAGTTCCCTGGGAGGTATTAGCCAATATTAATCACTCTTTCTTGTTGTCAGAACAAAAGAGGAAATTTTTAAGATATGTTGGGGGACTTATGTATATAGAAATTTCTGTTCCCGCTTCTTTCCAGAATAATAAAATAGCAGGAGAGAGGTTGGGGCTGAGTCATAAGGCTATCAGCTATTGGGATATACATATAAAAGAAGATATTCGCCACGGACAATGGATGTACAATGATGTTGCTCTTCCTTTAATTGAAAAGTACCCAGAGAATGCGTGGGAAATTGTGATGGGTTATGACCAGCAAAAGTTTTTATCTGCAAGAGCTGCAAGTTCTATTGTGGCCTCGATCCGAAAATCTGAAAACGATCCCGTGGATTATCAGGAAAAAATAGGATCGTTTATATAGCCTTCCTCTTTAGAACTGTAATAAAAAATCATCTCCAATTCTTCTTCGAGGTAATCGGGAAGCTGAGTGTTTGCGTCGGTTAGGGATAGATCGATTTGATTCGTGGTAAGTCCGGTCGCCCCTCTAAGCTGAGCCTTCTGGCGAAATCCCGAGGCTCAGAAGGAGGCCGATATTCGCATGGATCACATCCAGAACCGAGTCGATCACCTCGCGAGGACTGTCTGAGGTTAAGGACTCTTCCAGTTGCTCGGCGGACATCCTTATTTGTTCCGTGTACCAGTAAACCTCCTTTTCACTATCACCAGTTGTCGTCATACCGATTGAGTGCATCATCCGTTCAACATCGTGAAATATGTCCATAAGCTATCCCATTATCTTGTTGCCAGCCATGTCGGGGTTTAAAAAGTGAATTCAACAGGCTTCTATAATGCGTAACATACTGTTTAATTAAATGAATATCCGCGACAATCTGTCACATTCCGAAGCTAATGAAATCTTGCTAGGATTATCACCAGATAAGTTTATCAACAACCAGTGGAGACTGATATATGGAAACCTTACTCTATCTAGGAATGGTCGCTTTAATCGTATGGATGGCTAGAAAGAAAGGGACTGTATTCATTAGATAAAGAGACCCGACCGGGGTTGGAACCCCGGTCAAACACGAACAGAACCCCCTGGTTTTTGGTGTGCTAGAAACTGGTTGCTTTTCATAATCCGTAACATCCTGTTTACCTTAATAAATCTCTGCGACAATCTGTCACATTCCGGAGCTGATAGCATCTTGCTATTATTATTACCAGCTCATAGGGTTCCTTACCCCTAATTAGTTTATGCACTCTGTGCATATCCTCCTCTTGATGGACTGTTTGGCTTCTGGCTTCCAGTCCATTTTTTATGTCTGATACTTTTTCCCCTCTCTAGATCCGATCACTTAGTCTGCTATAAATTCCTGGTCGCGGTAACTCACTCCTATCCGGCAGCATAAAGGCTATCCAGATACCCCCTCACCGGGATGCCTGATAAACAGGTGCAGATAGACCTTAGTCGGTTACACTTTAGATTGCGGCCCGGTTTATCGTTGTACTTTTCATTTTCGAACAATCGTAACTCTGTCGATAGGCTTCCGAAGCATTCCCGGTTGAGATGA
>DTSF01000108.1 GCA_012965485.1 Dehalococcoidia bacterium | reverse complement strand
CGTTGAGGTGTTTTGATTCAGACAATTGATGGACACTGAATAGAGTCCCTATAGAGCGTAGTCCTTAACTCAGGTAGTTTTACTTGACTTGATACTCTGGGGGTTGTTTATTTAGCTGTTGACCTGCAGATTAGTCGTAAAGTGGGTAAACCGTTTTAGGATCAGGCGCAACGATTCTTATGTATTATCGATATTTCATATGTGATGTATTCACTGACAAAAGGTTCAGTGGCAATCAACTGGCGGTTTTTCCTGAAGCTGAGGGACTCTCGGATTTGGAGATGCAGCAAATCGCTCGGGAATTCAATTTTTCAGAAAGTACATTTGTCTTTCCAGCTGAATATGGACACACTCGAAAGGTCCGCATATTTACCCCGACTTTAGAGGTCCCATTTGCCGGCCATCCTAATATCGGAACAGCATTTGCCTTAGCGCAAGATGGTACATTCGGTGATATTGATAAACAAATTAATGTGGTCTTTGAAGAAAAAGTTGGATTTGTACCCGTAAGCATCCGATATGATGATCGTGACCAAATATGGTGTGAGCTGGCTGCACCGGAAATGCTCTCGATTGGCAGTTCAATGTCCATCAAGTCCGTGGCTTCTATTTTGTGTTTAGACACGACCGATATTGTTACAACAACTCATCTACCTCAAGTGGCGTCGGTTGGCCTCCCATTTCTATTCGTTGAACTCTCGTCCATCAGCGCCTTGCAGCGCGCTGAAGTAAATATTTCCCAGCTAAATAAACTTGTCACACAGTTGGGAGTTTCATATATCCATATGTATTTTAAGAGTGCCGATGATTTTGACATAAGGGCCCGTATGTTTGCACCGATGGACGGAGTGCCAGAAGACCCTGCTACTGGAAGTGCTAATTGTGCGCTTATAGCATTGCTAACTCATTACGAATCAGCTCCTGACGCAAATAACAGCTGGCGAATCTCTCAAGGAACTGAAATAGGGAGACCCAGCATCTTAAATGGACGGACCCAAAAAAGGGATGGGAAGATCGATGGTGTGTGGATTGGGGGAAACAGTGTCTTGATTAGTAGAGGCTTTATTGAAATCTAGAATCACAGAGGCTCAAATTTGGGAACGGCCAATAAAATCTCTAAGTGTAGTTTGGTGCTCTATATCCAGTGGGCTCGTTTCAAGAATAATAGTTGGGGCAATATTTTCTAGAAAGCAATCCATAGAAATCGAGGGGTTGTCAGTAATGCTACTAACTACCTCACAACAGCCTTATAAGCCTTAATAACATCCTCGCTATTCACCTGTAGATGCAGTAGCCCTAGCTGCTAGTCCTGCTTCCCTTCATCCCCTTAGGGTATACTGGCCCCAGAGGCAGGCTCATGCTCACAGCTATAAGACATAAGACGCTACTGGTACTGGGGCTCGTGCTGGTTGCGCTGGTGATGGCGTGTGGCGGTACACCGGAGCCTGTTCCAACCATCACACACACTTTGATTAAACCTCCACCAATGACTTCAGCAGAGCACGAATGTGTAATCGAAGCCTTGGGTCAGGCCACTTGGGGACAATTCCTTCAAGGGACACGATTCCCCAATCCAGAGGAAGATGACATTATCCATGCCTGCGCGTCTTCGTATGTTCGCGGTTACTTTTCTCAGAGTGGGCCAGATGACAAAGGTGCAGCCTCTCCAGAGCTTGACGCTCCTCTGCCAGAGTCCCCACCAGACGAACTAATCAGCGTGACCATCGGCCCAGTGACCATCACCACCTACAACCCTGTCACGATAACGAGATTAGAGAACTCAACAAACCTATACTTTCTCGCCCGCAACAATAGCACTGAGCACGCAACTATACATTTTACGTCTCTGATAGACATCATACAGAAGAAGCCAGACTGGATACCTCATTTTTTCCACCTTTTGAAGCAACAAGCAGGTGCGCCAAAGCAGATTGTGCTGGGCCCAGGCGAGGAGGCTACCCTTGAGTTCATTGTCACCAATGAAGCCCTCGGTGAGACGGTACTGCCTTTCGGCTTCAGCGTGGAGGAAACTGGTGAAGAAGAGACCATCCACCTCTCTCTGCGCTCCGTAGGCGACACTCCTGCCTCCCAATTACCGCGCACCGCTATAGTAATCGGTCACGTCCTTTCAACTGACGGCCTGCCTGTAGCGAACGCCACGGTGAAACTGTATCTCTACAACGGCAAAGAGAATTGGAGGACGACTACCGACTCCAAGGGCAGTTATTCGATCAGCGTACCGTCAACGCGAGACATCAGGACAATTTTGGGTCCCAGGCTGTTACCTTACAATTCGCTGGAATACTTCCTGTTGGTAGATGTTGAAGGCTATAAGCTTGCCTACAAAGACGGCATAGTATCCAAGCGAAACGAGGTGGTGACTGTAGACGTGTCTCTGCAACCCAAGAAGGAGCCGACGGTATCATATCGGCAGATAGGGGAACTATCCACTGAGATGGCCCATGGATATTTTTGGCTGCTTCCTAACGAGGATTTTAGTAGTCTGGCTGCAGTCCAAGGTAGGCATCCACCTGAACTTCAGCTGCCAGGTCATTTCTTGATGACCAACCTTCAGGGACAAGAACTCTGGCGCTATCCCACAAGCGACGAATGTTGGGGATTCGACGTGGCTGACGACGGACGTGTGGCCGCCGGTTGCCATGACAATCATATTTATGTCACGACCGCTGAAGGGGTTCTGCTATGGGAGTTGGACGTTGGTAAGGTGAGCCGCCACGTTCAATTCAGTCCGGACGACCGGTTTTTGTTCACAGGCCCCTACGCTGGCATCGATGATGCAGTCCTGCTGGATGCAACCACGGGGTCCACAATTTGGTCCTATCGGGGACAGGACTTATGGTTGCGTAATAGCCGATTCAGCCCAGATGGCAAACGCATAGTTGCTGGGTTTAGTGGCGGCCAGTTGGTGATGCTAGATGATAAGGGCACTGAACTGTGGGCAGCCTCTATTGGAGAGTTCCCGATGGTATTGGAGATAGACGCCGATTACAACATTTACGCTGCTGGCAAGAGCCGGGAATTGTTCGCTTTCGACGCCTCTGGGAAACTGCGTTGGAGACACAGGATCGGTAATCATGTGGTCACTGCAGGGTCAAACGTGATGTCAGACAATGGCCAAACCGTAGTGCTGGGAACGGTGGGGAGTTGGCTGTTAAACTTCAATAAGCAAGGCACACTGATATGGCAACGCCCACTACCTCAACCTTCTGAACTGCAGGGACATAATGCTCTGGATGTCAGCCCAGATGGTACATGGATTCTGGCAGGCACTGCTGGGTTTTCTGGTCAATGGTTAGCGTTATATGAACAAGACGGCACATTGGTGTGGCAGCAAGAGTTCACTGACTCCCGCGACCGCCACACATGGCCATATCAATTCGACCACAATCAATCCGGACCAATCTCTGTCGCCATATCTGACGATGGCCGCTTCTTAGCTGCTGGGTTCGGCGACAGTACCATTCGTGTCTTTGAGCTGGAATGACAGGACGACGAGGTTAACACTCACATCGCCTTCGGCTATCTGGGCACTGAACTGAGTGTATTGCTGCTCCTCCCATTGGTGCCTCACCTATACTGCCCCCAGAGGCAGGGTTATGTGGGGTGGTGGCTAGAATCTAACGGTTAGGAGTCCCATGGGGGATTAGTACAACCGGGGGGCGATAGAGATATGCCCCCATCTACCTCACAACAGCCTTATAAGCCCTGACAGCATCCCCGTTATTCATCCAACAGCCCAATAGCTTCCTCTAGGTGATTAGC
>DTSF01000107.1 GCA_012965485.1 Dehalococcoidia bacterium | reverse complement strand
GTAAATTTATGTCAGCAACTAAAAATACCTGTTGCTGGAGCTGAGACTCTTATGAATGAACCAGAAATTAGCGAACTGTGGCTGAAAACAGGTGCAATAGATATTCTCAGAGTAAATGGCAGACATGGAACAACCCCAATTCTGAATGCATCCAAATTCGCTGCCCAATTAAATACGACTGTTGAACCGAATGCCTATGGCCCTCTCTTTGGCATAGTTCATGCGCATATTGATTGCGGAATTTCAAACATAGATTGGTTTGAGAATGCCCCTCCAGCAAGAGGAGCTGAATTGGGTGAGGAAATTGGTTTACTTAACCCCATTAGACCTGTATCGGGATGGGTAACCCCGCCATCAGGACCCGGTTGGGGTTCAGAATGGGATTGGAATCAATTCGAAAAGAAAAGGGTGGCTGTTCTTTAACCTGCGCTCACCCTAGAAGAATTCGGTGTACGGTTCAGAATCTACTGGCGTGTAATCAGAAGGTGGAAACTCCTTTAGAGCCTCTTCATCTACATCAGTACCCCAGCCTGGACCAACTGGAGGTGTGGCAAAGCCTTCGTGAATTGGAATCTGATTCGTCAATATAGCTTCATATCTGCCCAAAAAGCTCACAAATATTTCCTGTTTGAAACAGTTAGGAATATTCATATCCAAATGAAGGCTTGCTGCGGTCGATATTGGACCGTTGGAATTATGCGGGGCCACACTGACATATTGTGTTTCTGCGGCAGAGGCTATTTTCTTAAGTTCCGAAATCCCCCCAGCGTGACATATATCTGGCTGGATAATAGAAATAGCTTTTTCATCTAATAATGGTTGAAAATCCCAGCGGCTGTACAACTGTTCACCAGTCGATACCGGGACCCTAGATTTTCTTGCAAATTCGCCCATCAATTTAGGATTATCAAACTGTATAGGCTCCTCAATCCATGAAACCTTGTATGGAACGAGTTCCTCAGCAACTTGCAAGGCACTCCAGAAATCTAACCTAGCTCTGATATCAATTCCAATCTGAATTTCTGGACCTACAGCTTCTCTTACTGCCTTCACCAATTCAACACCAGTTTTTATTCTTTCAGGAGTAGTGACGTACTGGCCTTTAAACGGATAAAACTTTAGGCAGGGATACCCTAATTTCACCGTTCTTAATGCTACTTCTGCGTGGTCTTCTGGGGTAATAGCATCCTCAAACCATCCGTTTGCGTAGACAGGAACTGCATCACGAACTTTCCCGCCTAACAATTCATATACGGGTACTCCAAGAGCTTTGCCTTTCAAATCCCATAGTGCTAAATCGATAGCACTTATGGCGCTCATAGTTACTGCTCCACCCGTCCAGGTGACCCTCCGATAAAGTGATGTCCAAATATATTCGATCGCAAAAGGGTCTTTTCCAATTAGAAATTTGGAAAAGTCTTCAATTTCTGCCATGAGACCTAGATCTTTGTATTGAAGGCTACCTTCCCCGGTTCCATATATACCTGCATCTGTGTAAATTTTTATGAACAACCAGTTATTACTATCTGATTTATGTGGCGTTGCCGACATGCGAAATGTTTTAATTTCAGTGATTTTCAATTACCGTACTCCCATGAAGTGCATATATTATGACTTGGTCTTTTATATCACTTAGTAGGGGCGAAGTCATATTTCATAGAAATTAGAATCTTAGTTAAATGACAAAAGTATCAGAAATAAGCGAATTTGACCTTATAGCCAGGCTGGAAGCAGTGCTGGAACAAAACGTCACACCCAATGCAGAGAGCAAAATACAAGTCGCTATTGGAGATGACGCAGCTGTAATAGGTAACCTGGATAATCTACAGGTTGTCACTACCGATGCTATGGTGGACAAGGTCCATTTCGTCAGTAATGAAGTAGATATGCGGAACCTGGGTTGGAAATCGCTTGCTGTAAATTACAGCGACATAGCCTCCATGGGATGTAAACCAGTATATTCAGTAGTTACCCTGGGATTGAGGACAGACATATTGGTCGAACAATTAGAGAATCTCTATTTAGGTTTTTCAGATCTCTTAAACCTTTACGGGGGAGAATTGGTCGGTGGAGATATAGTTAAGTCTGATACATTTTTTATTTCTGTTACTGTCGTCGGCTCGACAGACAAATCGGAGACCATGCAAAGGAAAACGGCAGTTCCTGGAGATGTTATTGCGGTTACCGGGGCTCTTGGGTGTTCAAATGCAGGACTTAAATTCTTGCTAAATAATAACCTAGAGAAGTCATCCCATTTCTATGAAGCTCACTATCTCCCAAAGCCCAGAATATATGAAGGTATCAATCTCTTGGATATGGGAATTAAGACAGGAATAGACATTAGTGATGGATTGTTAAATGATCTTAAGAAAATATGCGCCGCCAGCAGCGTTAATGCCACTATAAATCTAGATTCTATTCCCGTACATGAAGAATTGAAATTATCATTCCCCGATAATTTTAGGGAAATGGCAGTAAGTGGCGGTGAAGACTACGAATTGTTGATCACGGGTCACGAATCTCTTATCAAGTACATCTCTGATTCAACGAAAATGGATCTACATATAGTTGGAGAAATAGAAATTGGTTCGGGGAATGTAAATGCCGTGGATAATTCTGGAGCCCAAATATCAATAACAACAGGCGGATGGGACCACTTCACGGAGAATTAATAGCATGGAAGAAGTCACTCTTGATATCAAAGGTCAAGGAACTCTAAGGGCTACTGAAATAATTTCAGATCTTCGGATCGTTGCAGAGACACTCTATGGACCTATGAAAATGGTAGGGTTCTGGGATTATCAAAAAGATATGCACTTATGCCCCTATATGGAACGTAGGCAAGATTGCCCACATACCCTGAAGAAAGATGACCCCAATTTTGTTAGCTATACAACCACCCTAGAAAGGGAGCGCCATTGCAATCTTGCTGTATCATTCCCGCATGCAGAAATAACACTTTATCTTTCATAAATAGAGACCTGAGAGGTGTCATATGTCAGCAATTATTACAAGACCTTCACTGAAGCCATACGGTGTTTACCCGGTTCACGATATTCTGACAAAAGCGTCGCTAAAGTTCCCTGATAAAACCGCCATAATTGATGGTGATAACAGCTACACTTTCTCTGAATTGGAAGAATATAGCTCACAATTTTCGGGTGCTTTAAAAACACTAGGAGTCTCGAAAGGTGATCGGGTTGGAATACTTGCCCCCAACTGTGCTGAATTTGTCATAGCATTCCACGGAATAAGCCGATCAGGAGCAATAGTATCTCCACTGAATTCGGGATATCGGGAAAGGGAAATTGCACACCAGGTGCAGGACAGTGGGTGCAAGATTTTGGTGGTTCATGAATCGTTAAGTGAAATCCTAGATGAAGCCAAAAAGTTAATCAAAAATGAAGTCAGATCAATTGCTATAACATCCAATAAAGCTACTCTAGGATCATTTTGGGAATTACTGGGTCAGTCGGAAGCATATACAGCGACAAATATAGACCCGGAAAATGATCTGGCAGCCCTTCCGTACTCATCAGGTACGACGGGCCTTAGCAAAGGGGTAATGCTGTCTCATTTCAACGTGGTAAGCAATGTGGAACAGATCATGGGTCTTTCAGGCGGGGCATCGATGAGAGAGGACGACGTAATTCTTGTACACCTTCCGCTATTTCACATATACGGTATGAATGTTTTGATGAATCCTTGCATAGCTGCTGGTTCAACCCAAGTAATGATGGGCCGTTTTGATATGGAAGAATTTCTTTCGTTAATTGAAACTCATAGAGTAACGAAGCTTTTCACAGTACCACCAGTAGGTCTCGGTCTGAGTCAAT
>DTSF01000106.1 GCA_012965485.1 Dehalococcoidia bacterium | reverse complement strand
CCTCAGGTCAAGACAATATCGATGTTTAAGTCCTCAAGGGCGGTGGAAATAAAGGGGATAAAAGTGGATCGTTTGCAACCGATAGCCATGGTAGAAGGAAGCATTCATAGTTATGCAGATAGCCTCGAGGGACTTTTATTGAAGGTAATTCGACAGGAACTAGATAAGGGCACAGAGCATGTCACAGTTCTTCTAGGTAACGGTATGGATGCCGAGGATATTGGGGAAATTAAAAATCTCTTAAATCGGAACATAGAAAACTTTCAGGAAGATGTTATTGAACTTCATGTAGGTGGTCAGCCTTATTTTGACTACCTGATTTCGGTTTTGAGTGATTAGGTAATACTTGACACATCAACAATATGGTCAATCGTAATTCCAAAAAGGCAACCTTGAGAAGGATTCTGAGGCAGGAATTAGCTTCTGAATTTGATGATTCCACTGTGATAGGCGGACTAGAGGCCTTTTTGTCTTCAAACATGGGGATGCTTTCCAATCAACTTCTGGAACCTTTGAAAAATTATTCGACTCTCGATAGACAAGAACGAGCTCATGTGGTGGCGAAAGCAATTCGGGAAATAGACTCAGGTTCAGAAGCTAATTTCGCTAAACCAGAGCAGAAAAAAATTTGGTTGTCTGATTCTATTGAATCATTTAAGAAGAGTGGGAAGGGTTGGCCTGTAAAAAAAATATCAGAAGCTCTAAGTTTGAATACAGTGAAAGATTTAATTTTTCATTTTCCTGAACGGCATGAAGATTTCAGTAAGATACGGAAAATCTCTGATCTGATCAAGGGGGAAACCCAGTCAACCGAATTAACTGTCAAATCTTTGCAATTGAAAAAGAGTCGTAACGGAAAGCATAACTGGGTGGAAGTTGAATTTTCCGATCCGACAGGTTTGATGAAGGTGACCTTTTTTGGCCAGCAGTGGATCGTTCAAGACCTTAAGCCTGGAGATAGGGTAATGCTGAGCGGGAAGGTGGAATACGAAAAAAGGAAACCGATATACAAGAATCCCGTTTACGAGCGAATCATCCCACGAGTTATCAAGTTACATACGGGTCGATTAGTACCGGTGTATAGGTTGACGCAAGGAATTTATATGAAACCTATGAGAAGAGAGATACATGCGGCTCTTGCGTCTGCCCTGGATCAATTAGATGAATATCTGCCGGAGTCTCTACTCAACAGAACCGGGCTATATCCCATACGAAAGGCAGTGGCTAGGTATCATTATCCAAAAGATATTCGAGATTTCAACAGGGCTCGCAGAAGGATCGCTTTTGATGAATTATTTTTGATTCAGATGGCCATGCGTAAACGGAAACGTGATTGGAAGGAACAGGTTTCCGGAATACCCCTAAACCAAAATCGCAACATATTGGATCAATTTGTTTCAACATTGCCGTTCAATCTTACCTCAGCTCAATCTAGATGTGTAAGCGAGATTTGTGAAGATTTAACTAGCGGAATTCCTATGCGACGAGTTCTCCAAGGAGATGTAGGAAGCGGTAAGACATTAGTTGCTTTGACCGGAATGTTACAGGCAGCGGCCGAAGGTTATCAGTCGGCAATGATGGTGCCAACTGAAGTTTTATCTGAACAGCATTTTATGACTTTACAGAATTTTTTTACTGATTCCTCATCTAAACCTTTGATGGAAGATTTAACGAACGTTATCGAAACTACTATACAGAGCACGGATACCAAAATAACAATTGCATTGCTAAATGGAAGCCTAGGTAACCGAGAGAAAGCTCTTACACAAGAAATTATCCGCTCTGGTCAGGCCGATATTATTGTTGGAACGCACGCTCTTATACAAGATTCAATAGACATACCTAATTTAGCTTTACTTGTTGTCGACGAGCAACATAGATTTGGAATAAATCAGAAAAATGCCTTCGACCATTTGGAGCCCCGCCCTCATTTGTTGCTTATGTCAGCGACTCCCATACCGCGATCTTTATATTTCACTATGATCGGCGATTTAGATTTGTCAGTGATAGACCAAATGCCAGTTGGTAGGAAACCTGTTCAAACCTATGTTTACGAGCAGGGTAAACGAGAAGAAGTACATCGGTTTATAAGAAAAGAAATTTTGGAAGGAAGGCAAGCTTTTGTCGTTTGTCCATTAATCGAGGAGTCAGAATCGCTTCAGTCAAGTGCAGCTATCGCAGAGCATGAAAAATTGTCGAAGGATATTTTCCCCGAAATGGAAGTGGGATTACTGCATGGAAGAATGAAATTATCAGAGAAAGAGATGGTAATGAACGAGTTTAGATCTGGGAAAATACATATTTTGGTGGCCACGGCCGTGATTGAAGTTGGCGTAGATATTCCCAATGCGAGTGTTATGGTAATCGATGGTGCCGAGAGGTTTGGGTTATCACAGTTGCACCAATTTCGAGGCAGGGTTGGTAGAGGAGAGCACCAGAGCTATTGCATATTGATGCCTGATAATCCCAGTGATGACGCCAAAGAGCGTATGGATATCTTGCATAGAATAAGTGACGGATTTCGGTTGGCGGATGAAGATTTAAGGATGCGGGGTGCTGGTGATGTCATAGGTAAAAGACAAAGCGGAACCCCATTTTTCCGAGTTGCAGATCCATCGGATGTAGACCTTGTGTCTTTGGCCGGAATAGAAGCCGAAAAAATTTTAAGTACAGATTACGAATTAACTGCCGAGGACCATCAAGCATTGAAAAACCAACTTGAAGAGCAACTTATGGAAATTAGTGTTACGTAACGATTGAAAATTCGGGTCTGAAACCGATTGTCGTTCATTTGAATTTTCAGCCATTGTTCGGCGGAACACATATGGACCTACAGGGGTAGGTTAGTTAAAATTCAGTGTTTCGGACGCTAACTACTGTGGAACAAGTTTAAAAATGATCCTTTTCGAAACCACTCTATTTGACTTTCACTATAAGTGTGATTGAGCTGAATGCTTTCTGAGGCCCCGCCTGAGTGATGTATGGTGCAGCTCACCTTTTTGCCAGCTGACAGAGAGGCAAGTCCAGTAATATCGACTCTATCATCCTCTCCAAATCTGGAATAATCATTTCGATCATCAAAAGTTAAAGCTAACAATCCCTGCTTTTTTAAGTTGGTTTCGTGGATTCTAGCGAAACTTCTTGCAATTACAGCTGACCCACCAAGTAATCTAGGAGATAAGGCAGCGTGTTCTCTGCTGCTTCCTTCGCCATAATTATCATCGCCTATGACTATCCATTTTTGCCCGGCTGCCTTGTAATCTCGCGCATTCTGAGAAATAGCTTTCCCCGTTTCATTACTTATTAGATTAGTGCCCTTTCCTGTTTCCTTAGTGAAAGCGTTAACTGCGCCCATAAACATGTTGTCTGAAAATTTATCAAGGTGGCCACGAAGGCTTAGCCAGACACCAGCTGGGGAAATGTGGTCTGTAGTACATTTCCCCAGGGCCTTTAACAAAATTACAGAACCTATTACATCCTCGCCATCCCACGCATCCCAAGGTCTGAGAATCTGTATGCGTTTACTATTTGGATCTACATCTACAGTGACTGTGCTTCCATCATCTGGGGGGGAGGAAAATTGTTCTCGACCTCCCGCAAATTTTTTGGCAGGAACCTCTGGGGCCGGTGCAGGGGGAGTAAGCCTAAAAGATGCACCATCATCCCCTTTCAATTCGTCGGTTATTGGATTGAATGATAGAGAACCTGCTAAAGCGAAAGCAGTTGTGATTTCAGGACTGGCAATGAAGTTCATTGTGGTTTGTTGCCCGTCGTTTCTAGCAGGAAAATTTCTATTGTAGGACGTCACAATTGAATTGGGTTTTGTAGAAACATCCTGAGACCTTTTCCATTGTCCTATGCATGGACCACATGCATTAGCCA
>DTSF01000105.1 GCA_012965485.1 Dehalococcoidia bacterium | reverse complement strand
AATACTCATCTACTATATATTCAATTTCTTCCGGGGTTACATTGTTGAAGAAAAGCCTTGATTTACCTGGTTTTTTTATATCTAACAAAGGTTCAGCATAACAAAGACCCAGGCATCCAACCTCTTGTATATTGGCTTCTAGTCCTTTCGAATCTAAATATTTCTGTAGTGCTTTAACCACTCTGAAAGCACCAGCGGCGTGACCACACATAGCTGTTCCAATTCGGACTAAAGGAACCCTGCCACTAGTCATGTTAACCCATTCTGCCGTTGCCTGAGATGTTATTTCTTCGTATTTCATTGATTACTCAAGGCCTACTAATGTATGGTTTCTTTTTCGTAGAGACTGTTCAGCAGATTTGGGACAATATCAGGTTTAGCGTTACCGTATAGTTCGTGGTCTACACTTATTACAGGGGCTTGTGAACACGCGCCAAGGCACGTGTTAAAACGGAAAGAGACTTTACCATCGTCAGTGTCACCTTCTGAATCCAACCCTAATTTCCCTAAGACAGACTGCAAAATTTCAGTCGCTCCTTTTAAGTGGCAAGTAGGACCCCAACAGACTTCTACTGAGTGTTCACCAGGAGGTGTAAACCTAAAATTCGGGTAGAAGGAAGCTACACCAAATACTGAATTAATTGAGGTCTTGGAATGAGCTGCTACCTCTCCTATTGCTTCTTCAGGAATATATCCAACCGAATCCTGAATTGCCAGCAAGGAAGATAGTACAGTGACAGTAGGCCTTTTTTGGGACTGAATGGCCTGTTGAATCCTAGTCCTGAGGTTGTCTTTATCTGTTGTCAAAGATGCTTACCCTCATCTTTGTAAAAATTGTCACAAGCATATCATAGGGACCTTCCTCGGACAATTCACTTGTTCTTGAGGTTTGATAAAGCTAAACGGGCCATTTTTCGGCCCATTGCGACGCTGTAATTGGTACCTCTGTCTTGTGGATAAACTTGAGAGGTATTCGCCAAATACAAGTTTTGGATTCCAGTCTGGTGAGCTGGAATATTTTTGCCGTAATTTGTGTCAACTACCGGTTGAGCGTTAGGTATTTTATGGTGATGATATTCCTTCACCCAATCGACTGTGAAATCTGGATTTATTTTCTTTAAATGCGGTAGGTAGCTATCAAATAATTCACTTCCGGTCATCTTGTATAACTTATGATCCTCAGATAAATAATTAGACAAATATACTATATGGTTATTCCTGTATCTTTCCGATCCCACCAAGTTTGTATGCTCGATTAGCCCAATGAAAGGAATAGATCGGTCAGCTATGTTAAGCCAATAAACATCAGACAAGGGGGAATCTAGTACTAGAACAATAAGGACTGCCGCCATGTACTTCACACTTAAGAGTTTAGAGCGGTATTCTTTTGATAGGCCTTCTGTCAAGCGGTTAAAAACGTGAGATGGAGTGGAGGAGATGACTGCATCAAAGGCCTCCTCTTTTTCTTGCGGCCCAATAGTCATCAAAACCTCTCCAGAATTCGAACCACGGATCCTTTTTATTTGCGTGGATAAAAAAATTTCTGCCGAATTTAACTCACAGGTTTCAGCCAGTTGTCGGAAAAGGTGAGAGAAACTTCCTTTTGGATATCCTAAGACCTCTTTAGCAAGAATATTTTTTCTGGATGCAAATCGAGTGGTCATTTTTCCCCAAATCCACGCCATGCTGATCTTGTCATGGTTTTCTTCTCCGAATTTACCCCTTAGCATCGGCTCCCAAAATGCATGATAAATCTCTGTATTCGTGTTTCTGATCAGCCATTCTTTCGCGGGTATGGATTCGAGTTTTTGCCACTCTTTTATATATCGTATCTGTAATGACGATATTCCCATTTTTATTCGGTCTATAAAACCTAGGGGTTTGTATTTCATCAAATCAAAAGGGCTCAGAAATTTATATATTTCCCCATCCTGATACGTTCCAACACTGGACGGAAACCATTCAATAGTTTCTTCTAGGCCGATTTCAGCCATTAGAGAAATAATATCTGTATCATTCGTAAACCAGTGATGATATCCCTTTTCAAGCTCACTACCAGCTACTTGGAAAGTGGAGGCATGGCCTCCTATATCATCAGTAGCTTCGTATATTTTTACCTTATGACCTTTTGAGGAAAGGTCGTAAGCAGCTGCCAATCCCGTCGCTCCAGCTCCTATAATCCCGAATTTCATGTAATACCTTTATTAATTACAATCTTCCTTATGTTTATATTCTGTGACGAAGTTTTCTCAAGGAAAGGCCTTCCGCCCATAGAAATAATTGGCCTAAAAGTACTACAGGCACTATTAGGCATAGGTGAGTAAGGGTAGCAAAAGCTGCTGCTTCCGATCGGCTAACACTTGTGGGCTCAATTACCATAAGGGTTTCACGGGCTATCATTTCGAACAAACCTATTCCCCCAGGCATCGATGGGATAGATGCGCCAATGTTTGTTATAGCTGTAAGACTGGTTGCTGAGGCAAAAATGTGCCATGTACCTGAATTGCTAGGTAGGATCCCGAGACTTACCAAAACAGAATGGAATAATACTGCTTCAAGTATCCAAATAGGTAGAGATAGTAACAAGGCTTTGCAGGTGATTTTCCAATTTCTTAAGGAATATAGGCCTTCTACTACATCTTCGGTAAGATGATTTATACTACGGGCCAAATTTCTTGGGAGCTGAGACGTTAATTGGCTTAAGATGCTTATAGACCTGGGCCCATTAAGTGCAATAGCTACCAATAAACCAAACAGGATTGCGAATGGGAAGGTGAAAATCACCAGCAAGAACGTTTCGCCTAGTCTGGTGATTTGAGAGAGCTTTGAAAAAATCTCATCAAACGGTACAGACATAGATGACCCTGCGAGAATAAATATAAGGGCTAGACCATCCATAACACGTTCCACAAAGATCGTGCTTAGTGCTGTTGCAGTCGGAACCCCTTTCTTGTTTTTTAGATAATATCCTCTTATCAATTCCCCTAATCTAAAAGGGAGAATGTTGTTTGCCATACATCCAATCACAACTATGGGAAACAGGGTTCGAATTTTAATTTTATCTATTCCGGAAAGAAGTACTTGCCATCTCAATGTTCGGAAGCACACACCCAAAAAGTAGGCTAAAATTCCAGGGATAATAACTAGGTAGTTTGCCTTTTCGAAAGTGTTCCACATTTCACCAATATCAATAGTGAGGGCGAATATTATTAACAATAATATCCCTGTAAATACCAACAATGAAGACTTTTTCAAATCCTGTCCTTATATCTGGTGATTCTTTTTAAGTGGAACCTTACTTTCTGTAAGTGTCTCCGACAAAATCTATATTTGGAAAAGTATTGCTAGTATAGATGTATGCGTCTTCACTTCCGATGCTTTTACCTACTCCTTTTCTAAATAACCAATACTCCAGAAATGTATTCCAATGCTTAGTATCTGTAAGTTTGGAGACTAAATTGATAGCGTTAAGGTCCCTATAAGTATGTTCTGGAAACCACCACCTATGAGGTATTCTGCCAGCCTTTTTGTAATTTTTAGATAAAGCCTTGTCCGCAGCGAGATGGTTGGAAGAATGGACTACAACTATTGAAGCTTGTTCGTGAGGTTCATATGATTCCGGTTGCAAGTTAGGATATTTGACGTTGGCATAATTCCTCAGATACCAAGACCAAGGCCATGTGAATCCGTTAGTTTGATCAATGATGATCAGTGGTATCGTAAAACTTTCTTACCCACGGTGGCTGATCGGGGTCAAGCTATTATTCAAACCAGAGGTCTTTCTTCTGCTGCTTCTGCTGCTTCTGCTGCTATTGATCATATTCATGACTGGGTACTAGGTAGCGATGGTGATTGGGTGACGATGGGAGTTGTTTCTGATGGA
>DTSF01000104.1 GCA_012965485.1 Dehalococcoidia bacterium | reverse complement strand
TACGAATGTATTCCTAATGTGTTAATGCTAGCTATCCATTTAGCTCATTTAACTAATAACATAAGGATCGGATGTGGTTTCAATGTTTCACCGATGTGGCATCCGTTAAGAATGGCAGAAGATTATGCAACGGCTGAAATATTAACCAATCGACGGGTCGTTTTTGGGGTGGGCAGAGGCTATCACACAAGAGAAGTTGAATCTTTCGGGAATCCAATGTTAGACGGGGATGCGAACCAAGAATTATTTGAAGAACAGGTAGATGTCATTTTTAAGGCATTTCATTCAGATTCCTTTTCCCATGTGGGGAAAAATTATGTGATTCCTCCTGAGGTTCCATACCGGGGATACGATCTGAAGGAAATAACACTGGTGCCTAGGCCGGTGCGACGCCCCGTAGAGTGCTGGCAACCCATAGTCAGTGCCAGCGAAAGAGGTTTATCTTTTATGGCCAAACATGGCATCAAAGGAGTGATTGGGGGAGGCGCTGCTCCTGGGGGAGCGAGCGAAAATGTCATCAAGGAGTGGCAGAAAATACAGTCACAATATGGGATAGAAACAGATCTCGGTGGAAACTTGTGTATAGGCTTTTCATTCCACGTAGCAGATAGCGAAAAACAGGCAATTGAGGAAGCCCGGCCGTTTTTTGAAGAAAACATGAAGATGTTTGCTCCTCTAGGGATGGTAAAGGGCCTTACTGATGATCAAATAGGCCAATTGTCCAGAGGATCGCGTTTTGCTAAAAACGCAAAATTGCCCACTCTTGAACAGGCAGTAGAATCAGGGAGCTGGTTGGTCGGGACCCCAGAATCGATCGCTGAAAAATTATTAGAAATACAAGATAGATATCCAGGTCTCAAGACTATTAATGTTGGACAAGTAATAGGAACGCCAGAAAAAATAATACTTGAGCAATTGGATCGATTCGGTAAGGAAATCATGCCGAAGATAAAAAACCCAGAATTTTCAAAGGCTTGATACCTTAAGGCTTGTTACTTTGTAGGACTAAAAGGATTTAAAACCAAATTCATGAAGAATATGAAAGAGAAACGAGTTTTAGTTATTACTCCCCATCCAGATGATGCTGAGAGCGGGGCAGGTGGAACCATAGCGAAATGGTCGCACCTCGGTGCAAACATTGTTTTGGTAGTTTGTACTAATGGAAATAAAGGCACCAGTGATCGGTCGATACCCTCAGAAGAATTAGCTCAAACCCGAAGAAAAGAGCAGCTAGAATCTGCCAAACTGCTAGGCCTCACAAACGTCGTTTTTCTAGACCATCCTGATCAAGGCGTGAAGAATGGAGATCCCTTTAGGAAGGAGCTTGTGCGAGAAATACGGACTCACCGCCCAGATATAGTTGTTACCGTAGATCCGGAAAGAAAATGGATAAGGCATCAGGATCATTTTGTGACTGGTAGAGTAGCTCTTGATGCTGTTTTCCCCTATGCCCGTGACTATTTAGCATACCCTGACTTGATAGCAGAAGGTCTGGAACCTCACAAAACCTTGGAGGTATATCTCTGGGGTACCGATGATCCTGACACTTTTATAGATATTGATGAGCATTTTGAAGACAAAATAAACGCGCTCTATTGCCATTCAAGCCAAATGTCTAGCTCCAAGGATGAGGGGCGAGTGAGATTAAGAAACAGGTTTGCAGTATATGGACCAAAGGTTAATGCAGAAATTGCTGAAGCTTTTAAACGTTTGGAATTAAGGGGTTAATTAATGTTTAAGAGGAGTGTTTTTGCCACCAATTTATGTATTTTGAAGGTGAGAGTAAGCCTTTTGAATACTTCTCGGTTAACTCATCATATTGCTTTGTTACGGCCTCTTTTAATTCCTCTAAAGACCCGTTATTCATCGTTACAATATCTGAAGCCGGCGCTCGCTCTTGCCATTTCTTTTGGCTTGAAAGCCTTTGTGTAGCTTCCTCCTCACTAAAATTGTTTCTTGCTTTAAGTCTTTTTATCGCCACCTCGTCATCCACAGCGAATAACCAGGTTAGGTCGCTATATATCCCATATCCGGCCTCTATGAAATTGACAGCCTCCATGAGGCCGACCTCAAGGAAGCCGAGGGTATTCCTCCACTCATTCATCACCCCACTCACTTCAGCTTTAATATCGCCAATTGCGGTGGTGAGTTCAGACATTTTTTCAGGGTTTCCAAACACTTTGGAGCCAAGCTGTTTTCTGTCGATAAATCCATCGATGTCTACTACTTCAGTCCCAAAAGATTTCACGATGCGGTGAAAAGCCGGTTTGCCGGGATCGTACATTCTGTGAACTAATTTATCGGCGTCGCAATATGTTCCTCCGAGGCTTTCTAAAACCTGGCAGGCTGTGCTTTTGCCTGAAGCTATTGCTCCCGTAATTCCTATAACTAACGGCATTTATAAATCTTCTGCCGAGCTCAAAGGTTCGTATCCTAATACCTTTCTTGGGTGCTCCAGATCTCTGTATGACCACCTATTGTTCGATGTGGCCAAAAACACATCGTATTTAAGTTCACTGGGTGCATCTATGGATAATTGCAGTATTTGACATACATCTTCATGGCTTAGATATATGGATTTTTGACGAGCATCGGAAGGAATATTGTCCTTTGTAACTGAACCTATTCGAATGCACAGCATAGACATATCGTAAGTATCTGAAAAGTGTCGCGCCAAAGCCTCCCCCCAAATTTTCGTGGCCCCGTAAACTCCCCCCGGTCGTATGTCTTGATGGGTGATAAGTGGAATAGGTCCTTTAACATTTTGATAGTTGCCCTGAGCGATCTCTCCATATGGGTAAATATGCTCCACCCCCCTTACAGTGCTACCGCTGCTGGCGTAAACAACCCTTTTTACTCCTGCTGATCTAGCAGCCTCAAAAACATTATATGTGCCTATTATGTTAGCTGGAAGTTGTTTTTCAAAACTATCTGAGCCGAGATATGCGGCCAAATGGACTACCACATCAATGTTTTCAAACGCGGGCCTGATTTGATCTAATTCTGCGATGTCGGCTGAATGGGTGGATACTCCTTCCACAAAACTCCGATTTAAGGCCGACAGTTGATATCCGCCAATGGAAATTAAATGGTCTTTCAGAAGACCCCCAATCAATCCGCTCATCCCAGTGATTAAAATTCTTTTAACCAAATTATTCTCCTTTGATAGCTTTCCTTACGGCGGCTGGATTCATAGGTAATTCAGTCATCCTTATGCCGATGGCATCGTATATCGCGTTGGCTATTGCCGCCATTGGAGGCACTATTGCAACCTCCCCAACTCCACGGACTCCGTATGGATGCAGCGGATTTGGAACTTCTACGATCAGCGCTTCAATCATGGGCAAATCCAAAGAAGTGGGCATTCTGTAGTCGAGCAGGCTAGCGTTGGCCATCCCACCCGAATCATTTATGAAATATTCCTCATTTAAGGCCCATCCAATTCCTTGCACAGCACCTCCTTGTATTTGACCTTCTACATAACTGGGGTGTATAGCTTTTCCCGCATCCTGAGCAGCCGTGTATCTGAGAATGGTCACCTTTCCTGTTTCTATATCAACCTCAAGGTCAACTACGTGTGCGGCGAATGCGCTACCTGGACCCCGCGGGTCCAGGTTAGCCCTGCCTACCACTGGTCCTCCAGTTTCTGGCAGATGGCCTGCTAATTCCCTGAAAGACATTTTCAACTCGGTGTCGGAAGAATGTATGAAAACACCGTTTTCAAGTTTTATATCATCGAGCGAGGTTTCCCATACCTCCGCGGCTCTTTCTAGCATTTGTCTTTTGACATCCTGGGCAGCCTCATAACTGGCCCAGCCAGTTTTGAATGCTCCGCCACTACCTCCTGTCATAGAGGTATACCCAATGGTTTCGGTATCCCCCACCTGTGGGTTTACG
>DTSF01000103.1:2887-3900 GCA_012965485.1 Dehalococcoidia bacterium | reverse complement strand
GCAGCGCCCCTTTCTTCAGAATTACAGGTAAAAATATCTGAAGTTTTAAATTGCCCTGTTATTCAAGGATATGGGATGACTGAGTCATCTCCTGTGACGAATATCGATTTCACAGAACCTGATCTTCTAAAAGCCGGTTCAATTGGACCGGCCGTGTCAGATACCGAAGAAAAAATAGTGGATGTTGAAGATCCTACTAAGGAATTGAACCCCGGAGAGATAGGAGAGCTGGTAATCAGGGGTCCCCAGGTAATGAAGGGGTATTTCAATAATCCTGAAGCCACAGAGGAAACTATTACATCAGATGGATGGCTCCATACTGGTGACATAGGCAAAATGGATGAGGAAGGCTACGTTTGGGTTCTCGATAGGAAGAAGGAATTGATCAAATATAAAGGATTCCAAGTACCACCGGCCGAGCTAGAAGGCTTGCTAATAGAACATCCAGAAATATCTGACGCGGCCGTGATTGGAAAACCCGATGAAGAATCCGGAGAGATTCCGAAAGCCTTCGTAGTAAAGATAGAAGGAAGTAATATCTCTGAAGATGCGATTATGTCATTCGTCTCATCAAAGGTTGCTACCTTTAAGCACGTGAGAGAAGTAGAATTTATCGATGCAATACCTAAGAATGCATCCGGTAAGATTTTGAGGAGGCAATTAAAAGATGAACAGGGGTAGCCTGGTATCTAAAACTTAGTGCCATAGGTGTTACAAGTATCAAAAGATACTCCCTGTGTATTTGCCCCAGTAAGATTCGCCATGGCTAAATTGGATCCTGAAAGATTAACTCCCACAAGAGATGCTCCTGAAAGGTTAACTCTCCTTAAATCACCATCACTCAAATTAGCCCGTGCAAGTAACGCTCCAGAAATATTTGCCTCTAACAATCCAATGGATCGCATGTCCGAATCGGTAAAATCGGAATTCTTTAGAATTGCCCAACGCAAATCTACGTTCTTTAGGTTAGCTTTTTTCAGTGAAGCAAAGGATAACTCTGCTCCCCCCATATT
>DTSF01000103.1:0-2877 GCA_012965485.1 Dehalococcoidia bacterium | reverse complement strand
AATACTATTCAAATGACAGATCAAGATACCTTACGCCGTTTTATTTTTGAGCAGGCAGGTGTTCGCGGTGAATGGCTTAAATTAACTGAATCTAGAACCGCCCCAGTTAAGTCTGCATATCTCACATCACATGAACTCATATCTACGGCAGAAAAATCTATACCCGACAGATTTGTTTCAGACAGATCTGACTCGGCCAAGGAGCTTCCTGAAGCCAGAACTATTTCCACCTCAGCTCGATTCAATTTTTGCATAATCAAACACCAACCTATCCTTAGAAAGTCTAGCTAACAGTAGCAAACAGGGTGTATTTTATTCGGACTGCGTTTATATAAGTGTAAACACTCGTGACTAAAAAGGTTATATGTAATCTAATACTATGTGAGATTCAATTTAATGTCTGTAAAACTATAATCAAATGCAACTTAGAAAAATTGGTCGATATCAACTTCTTGAGATCGCCGGGAGAGGCGGCCAAGGGACAGTTTACCGCGGGCACGACCCTTCTACGGGCCAGATAGTTGCCGTCAAAATCCTTGCCGAAGGCCACAGTGATGGTGACTTCCTTGAGAGATTCCAGCGAGAGGCCTCAATCCTTGCATCCATTGAACATCCACATGTAATAAAGGTGTTCGATCACGGTGAAGAAGAGGACCGGCATTATATAGTCACCGAATATGTCCCTGAGAACTTAGCTCGAATAATTGAGCAAGGTGACCCACTTCCAATAAGAAGAGCCTTAACAGTAGCGGCTCAAATCGCCTCGGCTCTAGCAGTAACACATGAAAACGGTGTGACCCATCGAGATGTTAAGCCAGCAAACGTTCTAATCTCTGATTCCGGCGACGTGAAATTAACTGATTTTGGGATCGCCACAGCTGATGTGATGACAACTGTAACCACTCCTGACACAACGGTTGGAACTCCGTTATATATGTCGCCAGAGCAAATTCAAAGTCGTGACATAGATGGCAGGTCTGATATTTATTCGCTTGGCTGTCTGCTTTATCAAATTCTTACCGGAAGGCCTCCTTTCCAAGGAGAAAGTGCCTACGACATATTCAATGCCCATATCAACGGTGAATACGAGCCACTCTCTAGCGTTATAGAAAGCTGTCCAGAAGAACTGGATAATCTTCTCAGTAAAGCTTTAGAGAAAAATCTAAACGACAGATTTCAATCGGCTGATGAATTCATGGACGCTATTGATGAGGCTGCGGATCAGCTTCCAGATACTGGTGAACAAACTTTGGCAACCAGGGTTATGCCTAGGACAATAAGATCTTTGTCTCGACGCAATTCAATTTGGAAAAGAAGAACCACATGGATGACGGGAGCTGCTGCCGTAGCCATTTTGGCTATAATTGGATTCGCTGCCACCACAATGCTAGGAGACGGTTCCGCCGTTGGGCTGGCAACAGGTGTAACAGATGCAACAGAATCCTCTTTAGTGGCTCAGGTACCCATCATAGTGCCGGAAGAACCCGCAATGGTCGCCGACATGCCAATCGCAGAAAATATAATATTTTCTGCTGGCCCCGATCCCGAATATCTATACGCACAAATCCCCGTTCCTGATGAGGCCGACGTAGGCCGCTTGTCCAACATCTCTGCATTTACAAAAGACCTTGAAGGTAATGAGGCCAAGTTGAACGTCAAAAGTGTGAAAACAGATACCTTAAGAGCACCTCAGGATGTTCTTTTATTGAGGGCAATGGAAATAGCTGTTGAGGCAGAAGAAATTGATACAGATACCCTACGAGGCATAATTGAGTTCCAAATCAAAAGCCAATGGATAGAGGAATCAGGAATCCTGAAAGATGATATCGGGCTTTACCGGTTTAAAGATGAGTGGCAGATTTTGCCAACAACACATAAAGGTTCATTTATAGGATCTGGAGATCTATTTTATGAGAGGTTTTCAGCTGAAACTCCTGGGTTTTCTATATTCGCTATAGGTATTACCACTAGCGCCCAACCTGAAAATCCAGTAGTTCAAACTCAAGGGGCACAGCCTCCCGAACCTACAGCAACTGAAGAAACTGTTCCCATACAACAACCTACAAATAATCAGTCCACTCAACCTCCTGACTCTCAATCAATCAACGAATTTCCTACTCCTACACCGATTGCAATAACTGATCTTCAGCCATCTGAAACCGCGACACCAGAACCTGTACAGGCACAACCGGAGCCAACAGCGACCCCAATAGAGATCACGCCTCAGCTCCCTCTGCAGACAACAACAACACAAGAAGCGACGGGGATACCTACTGCCACACCCAAGCCAACTCAAATGTCGAGCCCAACACCGGTTCCTTCCACCCCAACGCCTATCCCGACCCCAACACCTCTTCCTATTGAATTGGTGAAAGATGGTTCTATGGCCCAATTATCCACCGGACATCACGCATTCATAGAATATCCTGGGGACGTCGATGAGTGGATATATGCTCCAAGTTCCAGCATGGTCGGTAAACCAGTAAGCATTTCAGTAATAACAGATAGTACTGACTCCGATGGGTACCTTGAGTTCCTTTCACCATCTGGTGATGTAATAGCGTCTGACGACGACAGTGGGAATAACATGAATCCTCTTATAGGTTATGTCCTATTATCTGAGGGAGGGGTCTACACCGTAAGGTTTATGACATTGGATGGAACCTATGGCGGTTACCATCTTAAAATAGAACCGGCAGGTCAAACCCTACCTCCCGCCACAATCACACCACTTCCTTTGGCAACCCCAACTCCACTTTTTACGCCTACTCCAACATCGACGCCTATAGTTACAGTTACTCCAACCCTAACGCCTATAGTTACAGTTACTCCAACCCTGACGCCGACACCGACCCTAACGCCGACACCGACCCTAAC
>DTSF01000102.1 GCA_012965485.1 Dehalococcoidia bacterium | reverse complement strand
CCCCGATGGGAGCCGTCTGGAAGGCAAGGTATATATGCAGCTTCAATCTCCTGAAGATACCCACAATTTCCTACTTTCGGACAAAGGCCATAAAGCTTATGAAGCAGCGGACATGTATGAACCTTCAGCCTTGATCGAAATTCGAGACATGCCAGATGGGCCAGCAGAATCTATGGCACGGGATGACTGGAAATTTGGGAGGATAGATGATGCAGGAGATTACCATCCAGATCCTGGGTACGTGTGCTCTGAAAAAGGCTTTGAAAAAGGACGTTTGTACCAGGCTGTATATACCGCGGTAGGGGCACCTGTAATTGGACTTAGTTTTGCTGCATTGAGGGATTGTGTATCTTGGATCAAAAACGGTAGTCCACATCTGGAGTCACCGGTAGGAGAGATTGATACAGCCTATGCTTATGGGCGTTCCCAAACGGGCAGATTCCTTCGAACATTCGCATATAACGATTTTAATTTAGATGAGGCAGGCCGTGAAACCTTGGATGGTTTCATAGCCAATGTTGCAGGAGGAATGCGTGGTGAGTTTAATCAACGTTTTGGGCAGAATTCTAAAGATAGAAATAATATGATGCATCAACTGTTTCCCTTTGCGTCTATTAAACAAACAGACCCTGAAACCGAAGATACCGGCTCATTGCATGGAAGGCTTGATGGTAGAGGTAGTAATCTGAAGATTATGTACACGAATACTTCAGCTGAGTATCACAGGGTTGATGCTTCGTTGCTTCATACTGACCCTGATGGTAGAAGAGATATTCATCAAGGATCAAATACCAGGGTATATCACTTTGCAGGTACTGAACACGGTATTGGTGTTTGGCCTCCGACGGATAATGGTTTCGTAGTTGAGGGTGCAGAGCGTTCTCAAAATATTAGGAGCATTATCGATTACACTCCCCTGCTGAGGGCTTGTTTAATAAATATGGATGCCTGGGTCACTGAAGGTAAAGAGCCTCCAGCCTCTGAGCACCCAGAAATTGAGAAAGAAACTTTGGTGCACCCGTCCTCTTTGCAAGCCGTATTTTCAAAGATACCAGGGTCAAATTATCCGGAAAGGCATGCAACCCCAAGAAGAAGAGAGTTTTCTCCGAGTGATGGCAATGAACATCCAAGTATTCTGCCACCAGAAATAGGGAAAGAGTTTGGAGGATTAGTTCCTGCTGTAAATTCTGATGGTAATGAGGTAGGTGGAATTATTGCTCCTGAGATAGCTGTACCAGTGGCAGCTCATACAGGATGGACTTTGCGTCATCCAGATGTAGGTGGTGATAAACAGCTCTTGGTATTTGCCGGGGGCACGATTCCCTTTTCTGCCACCCAATCACAAAGACTGAGCGCCGGCGATCCTAGGCTATCCATCGAGGAACGTTATTCAAGTAAGGATGATTATCTAGATCAAGTTAAAGAAGCAGCTGAAGAACTAGTTGAATCAAGATATCTACTTCCAGAAGATGTTGAGGTTAGTGTTTCTTTGGCTTCAAGGATGTGGGACTGGTTTACCGATTCAGATTCCTAAATATATTGATATTAAGGCACTAACTGAACCAGGGTATAACCTCGTTTTTCAGTAAATTTATTGCCTCAAAGGAATTTGGGCCATGTGGTGTTCCAAACTCAATTTTATCTACAGGAGCGGTATCAATTAGAGAAGTGATTTTCGATCTGATCTCACCGGGAGAACCGTACAAGGAAAAATTGTTAAGAGTTTCGTCAGAAATGAATTTGGATGCCTCTGAATATTTTCCTAAATTGGAAAATTTCCTGACACTGTCTATTTCATTTGGGGGTACGCCCATCACTTCTGTCATCGGGTATAAATGCGGCAGATAAATCGCTAGTGAGTTGCGAGCATACTCCTTTGCGACGTCGGAATCATTATGGATAGATGTCAATACACCCAGAGTCAGACCAATCTCACTTGGTACCCTTCCGGCGGAGATCGCACCTTGGTCTATTTGAGAGCGTAGGGTTCGAGCATACTCACTGTTCCAAAGAGGGCTTGCCTTTACTTCGTCTGCTTTCTCCCCTGCTAAGGTAGACATCTTTTTCCCCCAGGTTCCAACCATTACTGGAATTCTTCTATGGTCAGCATTCCATCTGAAAAAAGCCCCTTCCTTTAAAGAAAAAATCTCACCATGGAAAGGCTTTTTGATACCCGCTGAGAGATTTTGGATTATTTCTATAGCCTCTTTCACTGCACTAATAGGCTTTTCCGATTTTATGTTTAGAAAATCTAAAAAGGCTCCTCTTCCAATGCCAACGAAACTTCTGCCATTCGATATTTCATCGATTACAGAGATATTGGCTGCGATCACTGCAGGATGTGTCAGATAGGGGTTTAATACAGCAGGGCCGATTTTTATTCTTTCTGTGTTTATAGCAATTATGCTGAGTATTGGCCAGGCGGGTTTGAACAAAAGGTCATCATAAATGCTTAAGTTAGAGAAGTCGGACTCATCTACGATTTTTCCTATGGAGATATATTCTTCGATCTCCCGGTCGCCGCTGATTGCTATACTGAACTGTACCATTTGACCCTTTACACCAGAATTTGTTCCAATATTATGTCAGATGAATGCTTAGCAGGAGCACTATAAGTTGAGTTTCATAGAAGTTGAAAACTGGGAAGTTAAACCGGGTCATCAAAATGACCATGATGAGATCATTAGGCAATGGTTCTCATTTGTAGAAATAAATCATGATAAATTGTTTCAGGAATGGAAATCTGCTAAATATTTCCGTCAACTCGATTCCTCTGGAAACCCTACCGGGCGCTACATAATGAATTTTGAATTCCATTCTCTAGAAGGACACGATTCATACAAGGAACGTAGGAAGAACTGGGATGGGCCTTATGAAGAATATAAATCAGTAGACCCGTATGAGCATTTTATTATTGAATCAGTGACTGTGGAATACTGGGAACCACTAGAACAAGATTCATGGTTGTCGTTTTAGTGCACGGTTGGATGGGAAGCTAAACTTAATTCTTAGGGGCCCATTTATAGATTTTAGACAGGCTGCCACCCATAAGGATTTCTCGTTCTGAATCAGATAGTGAATCTGTGACTCTAAACGCTTCAACTCCTTCCTTGTAGGTCAAAAGTTCAACTGCCCTTGTCCAATCGGTTCCCCATAGGCAGCGATCCAGACCAAAAGCATTGAATATTTTGCCTAGAGGTCCCCAGATGTCAGCATAAGGGAAAGATTCATGCGATAAAGTGCCAGCACCGGAGATTTTTATAACAACATTGTCATGCTTTGCCAGTGATATGACTTTGTCCAAATCCGCAAATGGATTTTCTGGTACTGGAGGAAGATGGGGCTGCGGTATTCCTAGATGGTCAATCACCATCTGGGTGTTAGGGTGCTTGTCAGCAAGTTGGCTGAATAAATCGAGGTTGCCAGAACACATAATGTTTATCGGTATTCCTGCCTTGGCTCCAGCATCAAGAATGCTACTGAGACCTGGATCGTATTCAGTAAATTCATGTGGCCTTAACATGATGCGGGCTCCAACTACCCCAGGTTTTGCGGCCCATTCTGCAACTTCTTCACTCACTGTTTCAGATTTGGGATTGAAAGGCCTAACTAAGCCAAATTTGCCAGGATGTTTTGCATAAACTTCCAGTGCATAGCTAGCGTCATAGGCATATAGGCTCGCCGGAGATATCAATATCGCTCCATCCACACCAACTGAATCCATTGCTGCAACCATGTCATCCCCAGTTACTTCATCAGGGCCTTGCAGGAACCCTTGCCATGGTCGTGAAAGGCTATCCTTTTCATAGGCATGTACCTGGCAATCAATGGTCAATGTAGATTCTGGCATTTGGCTATCCTTTTAGTTATCAACCCATGTAGATTTGTTAATTCAGGGTAG
>DTSF01000101.1:3603-3908 GCA_012965485.1 Dehalococcoidia bacterium | reverse complement strand
ATAAATTAAAAACCCTGCCTGCTAGATAGCGAAAGAATCCTTTGGGGGAAAAAGCAATTTTCAAATCCTATCCCTTTCTCATAAAGGAAAAGGATCAGCTGTGAAGACAGGAATGGTGGCTGCCCAGGGCAGGTACAGGTTTATGTGTGATGCTGATCTGGCCATGCCATTGGATCAAATTGAAAGGTTCCTCAAAGAAATGACGAACGGTTGCGATATTGCGATAGGATCAAGAGAATTAACCGACTCAAAAAGATTTGGGGAGCCCGTGCTTCGCTATCTAGCAGGCAGGGTTTTTAATTTAT
>DTSF01000101.1:0-3590 GCA_012965485.1 Dehalococcoidia bacterium | reverse complement strand
GTGGTTTTAAATGTTTTTCCTCTGAGGCCGGGGATAAAATTTTTCCATTGGTCAGGACTAACGGCTGGGCATTTGATGTGGAGGTTTTATTGTTGGCTGACAGGTATGGGTTTTCAGTCTCTCAGGTACCAATTGATTGGCGTCATGGAAAGGACAGTAAAGTCGATCTCAGATCGGCAGCTCTGCAGATGATAAGGGACATATTTCTTACGAGAGTCAGATTATTGATGTCCCATAGGAAGTGAAGTTTCACAAATAAATGAAGCTGATTTGGGAATAGAAGATGAATGTTAATCGAGTTCCTGTCTACGTGGTCATACCCACATACAATGAAGCTCAGAGCATACCGGTTCTGTTGAGAGAAATTTTCGAACTGGGAATAAAAAATATTGATGTTTTAATTGTTGACGATAATTCACCAGACAGCACCGCCAAAGTGGCTCGATGTTATGCTCGCAAAAATGGACTTTCAGTTTCAATATTAAATCGCCCTACCAAAAAAGGTTTGGGTTCCGCATATGTTGAAGGATTTAAAGAGGTTTTGCAGGGACTCCCTGAAGGCGAAGTTTTCGTTGTGCAAATGGATGCAGATATGTCTCACGACCCTAGTTATTTACCGGGCATGATTGAACTGCTTGCCAGAAATGATGTCGTGGTAGGGTCCCGCTACTGTCAAGAAGGAGGATCTGATGAGAAATGGAGTGTATATCGAAAAGGGTTAAGTGCCGGCGGTAATTGGGCGATTCGATTTGTCTCTGGGTTGAAAGTGAATGACTGTACTTCTGGGTTTAAGGTTTTTAGAGCTCACGTTCTAAAAGATATTTTTTGGGATGAAATTCGTTGTTCTGGGTTTGGATTTCAAATTGAAATTGCCATGCAGTGTGAGAATCATGGCTTTAAAATTCAAGAGTATCCGATCATTTTTAATGATCGGGTATTTGGGAATTCAAAGATGTCTATTGCAATAGTTCTAGAAGCAATGTTTAAGATAATTTGTGAAAGATTTAAAATTTTTAAAGTTATTAAGTTCCTGAAACCCAACACATAGCTCGAAGTTTGCTGCGATTATGGGCGCAAAATATATTGCACTGACAAAAAAACCCTGATTAGAATGCCCTCATGAAATCAAAAGATGAGTTGAAAGGGTGAGTGAAGTGAACGCAAAAGAATTATCTTCTATTTTAAGTCTTAGAAAAGAAAAATCTAAAGAATCCGATCAACTGATGCATTACAGCCTTTTTCAAGAGGCGGCAGATGTGAATTTAACCATGATTGATACCAATCATGGTGATCAAAAGGCATATAACAGACTTGGAGATGCTTTACTCAAGATAGGGAAAAGTGCGGAAGCCCATGATGCTTACCAATCCTCCATATTCCTAGAAAAGACAAAGAGGGAAAACACAAGAATCGCGGTAGATAGTGCCATGCGATCTGATTGGAACAAAGCTATTCAAATCAATTCTGACATCATTGACAGATTCCCATGGGACCTAGAGCCATACAATCGACTTGGAAAAGCTTTGAGTGAAAAGGGGCAAAATAAAAAGGCTATCCAGGCTTTCCAGTGTGCTCTTGTTATTTCCCCTAACAGTCCGATAGCCAAAAAAAATATGAAACGCCTGAAAAAAACCTCTGGACTTAAAGCAAGTATGGCCGTTTTAGCTACAACGTCAGGAAGGTCGTTTATTGAGGAGACAGGTCGTACCAGGATAACGAAATTAGTAAATATCCCCCGAAGTTTTGAGGCGACTGGTTTGATTGCTGGCCATAGCGTAGATTTGATCTCGGTAGATAGAGGTATGAGGATATTGGATAGAAAAGGAATGGAAATTGGTAGTATAGAACCAAAGCTTGCCCTAAGACTGAAAAAATTAGTGGAGGGAGGTAATACTTATTCTGCAAATATAACAAGCGCAGGAGAAGACGGTATTACTGTTATTATTAGAGAAACGTATAGGCATCCATCTCAATCCAATAAGTCCTCATTTCCCGCCAAATCCAGCGTTTTGGCAGATGTTCCTATGGCAGCTCTGGGTTATGGACTCAACGACGCAGGCAAACTAGCAAACCTTAAGGATTGGTCTGATGATGATACAGAATCTGGAGACGACGAGGTGTTTTCACCTATGATTCCAAAAATTTTGTCTGGTGATTCATCCTTGGATGGTCAAGGTATATTGGACTGAATTTGGACACGTCATTATTCGATAACATCCAGTGTTCGATAATAAAGTCCCCACTTTTGCATTAGTGCCGCTATCTGTGTGTTTTCTATGCTAGTAAGATCCTCAAAAAAACCAGAGATTGCATGAGCGCCTATATTTTCCTTGCTGCACACCCAACTTGACTCACTAGGGACTATGTATATTACTCCACCGTTGTGCTCGCATGTGAGGGTGATACGTTTGCCTTCGGACGCATTCTTTATTGTGATTCCATATGTGCTCATTTTCCTTCCTTAGGGCTTTGTTTGTGCGGTTTCACAGATCCAATTAAGTAATTAAAAAAACTGACTGATATAATCCCATTGTCTACCAAGGCAACGTAAATTTAATATAAGAAGAATCTAGGATTGAACGATGAAACCACATTACACCGACCCCCGGTTTACTATTCATAAAATTACGTGCGGACCATACGATAATAATGCCTATATTGTCATATGCAATCGAACCAACGAAAGTCTTTTGATAGATACTCCAGCTGAACCTTCCGTTTTGGTTGCGATAGCATCTACTACCCAAGTGAAATATATCGCAATTACTCATAATCATATGGATCATTTGCTTGGATTTGAAGAGGTTACGGAAGCTTTTCAAGCTAAAGTTGCAATTGGAGAATCTGATTCTGGTGAACTTCCAGTGGCTCCTGATTTATTTTTAGAGGATGGTAAAGAAATAAGGGTAGGAGATTTATCGGTTAGGGCAATTCACACCCCTGGTCATACTAAGGGGTCTACATGTTTACTTCTGAACGGGCATTTGTTTACTGGAGATACTCTTTTCCCTGGTGGTCCAGGCAAAACTAAAACGCCTGATAACCTAAAAGAGATAATTGAGAGCATAACAAACAGGCTATTTATTTTGGGAGACGACGTTTCTTTCTACCCAGGGCATGGGGATGATGGTTTGTTGGGCACAGGTAGAAAGGAATATGAAATTTATTCCTCTAAAACTCACCCGGACGATTTATTTGGCGATGTTGAGTGGCTAAAAAGCTAAAATTCCACCTGCCTTTTTTAGGGAAATTGCTCTTTTTACCCAATTTGAATTTAATTGCCCTCCTTGTTTTATTGGCGACGCTAACCCTTACAATTTCGATAAGGATAGCCTTTGATCCTACTACCCCATATTTACCGGTTCCTTGGTATTATCCATGGGTATTAGCTGTACCTCAATTGATTCTGTTGTTGTTTGTAGTTTCAATTTCTGAGGATGATCGTAAACCAATAAAAGCTGTTCTTCACATACCAGACAGCGAAGGATGGATCCGCCTCTCAATAATGACCGTTTTGGCTAGCATTGTCGCGATATTTCTATACTCATTCGCTATTTACAAAATAGATGTTTCTTATTTGAGGCCGCCTC
>DTSF01000100.1:10442-13609 GCA_012965485.1 Dehalococcoidia bacterium | reverse complement strand
AAGACATAGAAGTGCAGGCAATTAACCCTGAGGCTTTTGCATCCGCAAAAGCCTCAGGGTTAATTGCCTGCACTTCTATGTCTTCCACAGAAACATTTCTCGGTGATTCCAAAAGTGGATATGCACCCATGATGAATCCAGGCGTACAGTAACCACACTGACCTCCATCGTTCTCAATGGAAGAAATTTGTAACGGATGTAATATATTCCCTTGGTGCAATCCTTCGATAATTTTGATTTCAGAAGAGGTTATTTTTACAGCTAGAATTTGGCATGGATTTACGGCTTTACCGTTAAGTATGACTTTGCAAGCACCGCACTCACCTAAATCACACCCTTCCTTGGCGCCTGTTAGATTCAATCTATCTTGAAGAATATCTAATAAAGTAAACCTATTATCGATATCTAGAGTGTGCTGCTCTCCGTTGACTTTAAATGTTACCTGGGTGGCATGATTCTCCATATTTATTCCGACACCGGCAAAATGAGAATCCACATAGGTTCTTTCCCTACCTGAAACCTATCAATGAATTGAAGGCTACCGGTATCACTTATTCTGAAAGCTGAGATAAACCCAGTTTCAAGCCCAGCCGAATATAGGAATTGGCCCTTCCCGTCTATATCCAATACTCTCGGAATGGCCTCAGTTTGAGTTCTTCCAATGGATTTTAGCTGTCCAGTATTTGAGTTAATCGAAAATCCAGCCAAAGAATTATGCCCTCTATTAGGAGCATAGAGAAATTTGCCATTGGGAGTGATTTTGATTTGAGCACAAGTATTCACACCAGCATAATGGGCAGGCAAAGTAGAGATAGTATGCAACTCCTCCATATCCCCTTCCTGGTACCTGTAAGAAGTTACGCTACTATCCTGTTCATTGGAGAAAAAAACATACTCCCCACTAGGATGGAAAGTATAATGCCTCGGCCCTCTGTTATCCGGTTGTTTAACAAATTCTCTTTCCGATGGACTAAGCATTCCAGTATCTTCATTGAAATCATATTTCAAAATCGTGTTTATACCTCTTTCTCCCGCAATATGTGGAAGTAAAGCATGAGAATTATCAAGGCCTGTGAAAATACAATGTGCTCCATTCCCGGTCTGCATCCATACTTTTTCCCCCGTGAAAATACCCTCGTTGTTCGAATGTACAGAAACAGCACCAGCTTCATAGTAAGCAGAAAGAATATATTTGTTTGTTTTATCCAATGAAATGTAGCAAGGGTCACCGTGAAGTTTCGGTCCATCGTCTACATGAGTTAAATCTCCGGTCAAACTATTAAATCTATAAGATGTGACACAAGGTAAATCTCTTCTACCTACGAAAAGAAGCGAGTTATCGAGGTCAGCAGCCAATGGAGCGGGTCTATCATTCACTTCCGTATCCTTCAGATGCTTCAAGCGCCCGCTGTCATGATCAATCGACCAACAACTGATTCGATTTTCTCCCGCAAGGGAAACATACAAAATTTGCCTCATTGTACCTCCAAGAAATGCCGTATTAATCAGCCAACCATAAGTTTATCAGTACCTCGAAGTTGACGCTTGTATTTAGCTTTTTATTATGTTTAACCCAGATAAGATTAAATAGTTCACATTCCGCCGACTTAGAAGATAAAATTGATGAGGTCATCGTTTAATAAGTTCCATTTTTTATGCAGGAGATCAATCTGCCCCTCTACAATATAAAATCGGCTTTTTTGCAACGATGGCGACAAAGAAATGGTTACCTGCAAGTTCTAAAGGTTGCATTCCCCCTAATATTAAGTACGGGATCCTATTCTGTTCAGCAATTCATAGACAGGATGTTTTTATCTTGGTATTCACCGGATGCATTGGCAGCGGCGTTACCCACAGGAATGTTATGTTTCACTTTGATCAGTCTATTTATGGGTACTTCTGGTTACGTTAGTACCTTCGTAGCACAATACATGGGAGCTTCACGACCAGAAAGAGTCGGACCAGCCATGTGGCAGGGAATATATTTTTCGGTCTTGGGAGGCTTGCTGATAGCTGTCACTGCATTATTCCCGGAAACAATTTTTTCTTTGATTGGTCACAGCCCTGAGGTACAAATCTTAGAATCAGAGTATTGGGTATATCTAACTTTAGGTGGGATATTCCCAGTTGCCCAAGGTGCAATAGCTGGTTTTTTCAGTGGTCGTGGTAAAACATACCCGGTGATGTGGAGTACTTTCGCTGCAACGGCTGTAAATATTGCACTCAACTATCTCCTGATTTTTGGAAATTTAGGCATGCCAGAGATGGGAATATCAGGAGCTGGCTTATCTACCTTTATATCCGGAATGCTAAATTTTTTGATTCTTTCAATTCTAGTTTTTTCCAACGAAAATAATTCAAAATATAAGACACGCTCAGGGTGGAAATATGAACCGGCTTTGTTCAGAAGGCTCATCAGATACGGCCTCCCTAATGGAATTCAATTTTTTCTAGACATAGCAGCGTTTTCATTTTTCATATTGCTGATTGGCCGGCTTGGCGCAACAGAATTGGCCGCGACAAGTATAGCGTTTAACGTTAGTATGCTGGCCTTTATGCCTATGATTGGTCTAGGGATAACGGTATCAATTTTGGTCGGTCAATCTCTAGGAGCCAATGAACCCGGGCAGGCAAAAGTTGCCACTTTTTCAGCCATGCAAATTTCTTTTACCTATATGACTATCCTTGCCATGCTCTACCTTCTGATACCGAATGTATTCGTTTATCCATTTTCAGCTAAGGCTGACCCAATTGAATTTGAATCCATAAAAAGCACCGCTTTAGTATCATTGAGGTTTATAGCACTCTGGTCAATATTTGATTCTCTAGCAATTATATTTTCGTCAGCTCTTAAAGGGGCAGGGGACACGGCTTTCATTATGTTAAGCATATGTGTCATAGGGCCCGTCATCCTTATAGCACCTACATTTCTCATAATTGAAATCTTCCATCTCGGCTTGAATGCTGCATGGATTTCAGGTGTCGCATATGTGCTCTGCCTTGGAATCGTATATTACCTCAGGTTCAAAGCTGGCAAATGGGAAAGTATGAGGGTTATAGAAAGCCAGCCGGCAACCTAGGGTGAAAAGGGAAGTCGATATGTCGGTGAAAAGAAGTTAGAGCATGGCAAGGATAGTCATATAGGTAAAAGAAATTTGCATGGCTGA
>DTSF01000100.1:0-10432 GCA_012965485.1 Dehalococcoidia bacterium | reverse complement strand
TTATGTATGTCTTTTTCAATTAAACCATAACTAAATTACAGAAGTTAGGCTGTTCATGTCAGGCGATATGAACCGAAAAATGATTTGATTGATATGGAAAGTGTCTGCACCGACGAATCAGAGTAGTCACTGAATTGCCTTCATATCGGCTTTTGGTGTTGTTTTAATTTTGATTTATTGGGATCCGTAGAAACTTTAACCTACAAGTGGATAAGGAATTAAATTGATCTTTAATCAAAAGGAGGAAGCCATGGACAATAATAATCTAATAACACTTGCTGATTATGAGAAAGCTTCTTATGGGATAATGTCTAGGGAGTTGTCTGACTATGTAAGATCTGGGGCTCAAGATGAAATAACTCTACGGAGAAACCGACAAGCTCTAGACGACATAGTAGTTAATCCCAGGATATTTAGAGATGTAGCTTGCCGTGATCTGAGCACCACGGTTTTGGGGGACAACATAGATATCCCGATTATGTTAACCCCTGCAGGCGGACAACTTCATATGAATCCTGATGGGGAATTAGCATCGGCCAGAGCATCTCATGGGCATGGTACCGTCTATTCAACTCCTACTAACTCGGGTTACTCATTAGAAAAGATTGCAGATGAGACAGCTGGTCCTAAATGGTTTCAAATTAATCAACACAGCAGAGAGATTCAGGAACATTTTGTCAAAAGAGCAAAGCAGGCTGGCTATAAAGCTATCGTCCTTACCGCAGATGCCCCGATACCGAGTAGGAGAGAAAGTGAGATTAGAAATAATTTCTCAATTCAAAATCATTTGAGTTGGGGTAGCGTTGAGGGGTACGAGGAATTTCTGTTGTCTGATCCCCACTTACGCGAGTACATATATGGCATATCAGAAGAAGATGAACCAGTATCAGCAGGAACTGGTGATAAGTCAATGACCTGGGATGATATAGAGTGGTTTCGTGGATTAACAGACCTTCCCGTAATCGTTAAGGGAGTAAGAAACATTGAGGACGCAAAGCGTTGCGCGGATGTAGGGTTTGATGGAATTACGGTTTCTAATCATGGTGCTCGCCACATGGATGGAACAAAGTCGTCCATAGAAGTTCTGGCGGAGATAGCTCCCGCTGTGAATGACCGGATCGAGGTATTCTTTGACTCAGGAATTAGGAGAGGCATGGATGTTGCCAAGGCGCTATGTTTGGGAGCTAGAGCGGTCCTTATTGGCCGCCCAATCTTCTGGGGCTTGTGTGTTGATGGTGAACAAGGTGTATTCGACGTGCTAGATATTCTTAAAACTGAGCTTGACCTTGCAATAGCTTATTTGGGAGTAAATAAAGTAGGTGATTTAAACAGGTCGTATGTCACAATTTGAAGCGTAAAGCCATCGTGATTTTGCAAAAATGGCTAATTTAAAAACTCCAGGATTTCATGCACGGACACCTTTATGGGGGGGGGGTTCTTTGGCAATTAAAAATGCTTGGTTTACTCTGGCTGTTGCTTTCATAATCTTATTTTTTTCTAGCGGCCTGAGATTCGCCTTTGGAATCGTGCTTAAACCTATGTCGGAAGACCTGAGTTGGAGCAGAGCAGAGACAACGATGGCTGCTACAGCTTTTTTTGTAGTGTCCGCTTTAGTTATGCCAATATATGGACGGTTAATCGACCGTTACAGCCTTGATCGGGTAATGATTATATCTATTGCGGTAACCTCCCTTGGATTCGGCTTAGTTGCGGTTGTCCAGACTCCATGGCAGTTCATATTCTTTTACGGAATAGTTTTTGCATTGGGCCACTCAGGGTTCTCGATTTTGCCTGTATCCGTTATGGTAGGACGGGCATTTCCGGACCGAACTGGTATAGCCAACAGTGTTGCCATGTCTGGATTCGGGTTCGGGCAGCTCATCATTATCTCTGTTTTGACATTGATTGTGCTTGAGGTAGGTTGGAGGATATCCCATGTATATTTAGCTGCGGGGACTGCTTCAGTTCTTATTCCACTACTGCTGTTTCATGGTAAATTCGTGAACTTCTTGCCAGATAGCCCTGAACGATATGGGGGCCATCCCACCGATCTTCCATCCAGTTCGGTACCACATTTACTAAGATTCACTATCTCGACAAAATTTGCCATTTTGATAGCTGTTTATGCCTTATGCGGATTCCAGGATTTTTTCATGGCTACACATATAGCATCTTTCGCAACTGATAACGGTGTCAAAGAGCAATTCGCGGGTAATTTGTTAGCAATAATGGGTGTGTTCGCACTTGCAGGAGTGATAATTGCAGGGTTCTTAGGTGACAAGTTTAAGGCTGGTTACCCTACTGTGGTTAGTTTTTTGATAAGACTGGTTATATTCATCTTGATATGCACTTCTAATCACCCCTCCTTTATTGTGATATTGGCATTTTCGTACGGATTCACATTCTTGATTACCGCGCCTCTAGCGGTGGTATTTGTAAAAGACCTTTTCGGGACTTCCCGAATGGGCACTCTTATCGGTATCGTCAATATGGTGCATCAATTTGGAGGCGCTATTGGAGCGTATGCAGGGGGCATAGTTTTCGATCAAATGGGATCATACCAGTTGATGATGATTCTTATGGTAGTGGTGTCTTTAGGTGGATTAATTTGTTCATATTTTATCCACGGGTCTGCAACTTTTAGAAGAAGGATGCTCAATTAATTAGTGGAAATATTCACTTCGTTGTGAGTTAGAGTTTTCCGGGTTTTGAACTAGTTTCAATCTGTTCGTTATGCTTAAATTGCATGCATATGACGCTGGGTCTTAGCATCAAGATCTTTATTAGATTAATTAGAGAGGTCAATATGAAAACTACGTCTGTTAAAGATCTAAGGCGATTATTATCGGTTTATGTTGGCCGCTACCAACGTACCCGGGTTTTAGAAAGATTTCGTTCGTATGTTGGTACCCAAACTTCAAGAAATGAGGATCCTTCAAAACGAGTATGAGTCATGTACTATAAAGAGGAGGTCTGGGATTGACTAGACCTTTAAGGAAATAATATGCCCAAGATAATGGTTTAGAAATCTACAAGATGGAGTCACTATGTCAAAACAGCCAAATATAGTACTGATAATGTCTGACGATCTTGGCTATGAGGTAATTGGAGCCAACGGCGGTTCTTCATACAAAACTCCATCCATAGACTCGATGGCCCAGCAAGGCATGCGTTTTGAGAACGCTCATGTTATGCCGCTGTGTACACCAACTAGACTTTCATTGATGACCGGAAAATATAATTTCCGGAACTACATAGGTTTCGGCTTAATAAGTCCAAACGAAGTCACTTTTGGACATCTGCTCACTGATGCTGGTTATAACACATGTATATCGGGCAAATGGCAACTTTACTCCTATAACCCACCGGATCAACATCCTGAAGAAAGATCTTCAGGGCAAAAAATCGAAGATGCCGGCTTTGACGAGTTCTGCGTATGGCACCCACATCACACAGAAGAGAAGGGTTCCAGGTACAAAAATCCAGTTATATACGAAAACGGTGAATTCAGAACTGACACCAAAGATAAATATGGCGAGGATATATTCTGCGATTACATCATTGATTTCTTGGAGAGGAAAAAGGATGATGAAAAACCATTTTTTGTCTACTGGCCGATGGCTGCCACCCACAAACCCCATGAGCCCACCCCAGACAGCCCGGAATGGAACTCTTTTGATCCCCCATCAAACCGATCCATCGGCGCAAAAACATGGGCGGAGTTAGAAGATGGATCATGGGAAGATGATCCTAAATTCTATAGAGATATGGTTGAGTACCATGACAAAGTCATAGGTAGATTGCTGAGCTATCTTGAAAATCAGGGACTTCAGGAAGATACATTGGTCGTCTACCTTGGAGACAACGGTAGCCCTGCCGATGTTTGTTCAATGATGCACCAGCATAATGAGATTTGCGGCGGAAAAGGGAAGACCAGCGATAGAGGTACCCATGTTCCTTTGATTTGTTTGATGCCAGGAACCATTCCTTCCAAGACTGTGCAAACGGACCTTATTGAAGCGACAGATTTTCTACCAACTATTTTCGAAGCGGCTGGCCTGAATTTTCCTGAAGGATATGTCATTGACGGAAGGTCTTTTTATCCTCAGTTAAAAGGGGAGAAAGGCAACCCTAGAGACTGGATGTTTTTTCACTTTGAACCAATGAATAGAAGAAGCGGCCTGGACGATTTAAGGCAAATAAGGTTCATTCGTGATCACAAATGGAAATTATATGAAACTGGCGAGCTATACGATCTTGAAGCAGATTGGGATGAAGACATTCCCATCTATGAAGTTGAAGATTCAAAATCCCAGTCTGAAGCAAGAAACCGGCTAAAACCGGTATTTTCCCAAATGACCAATTGATCCTTAGCCTACTCGTCCTTTTTAAGATTCAAGGAAGCTGAGTTAATACAATACCGTAACCCGGTAGGCTGGGGACCATCTGGAAAAACATGCCCCAGATGGGCACCACATGACTTACAGATGACTTCCGTCCTCACCATTCCTGAAGACGTATCCGTTTCTTCTTCTATCTGATCCTCAACAAGCGGTTGATAAAAGCTTGGCCACCCACACATGGAGTCATATTTGGTATCGGAAGAGAAAAGCTCCTCCCCACAACAAACACATAAATATGTACCATCTTCTGCCGTGTCCCAATATTCCCCAGTGAATGCTCTTTCTGTAGTTTTATTACGAGTTACTTCATATTGCATTGGAGTAAGTTTGTCCCGGTATTGTTCATCATCTTTTGGATCAGCCATCTATCCGTCTCCCAAAATGTTAAATCCTGCCACAGTACTTTTCAGTACAACACAAAAGATTATATAGCTAGTATTATATTGATTCACAAATCTTGTCGCTGGTAAGACTGATAGCACACAGAATTTAGGAGAGTTATTTGGCACTTCAATTTGGCGTATTTGATCATATAGAACCGGTCTCAAACATGTCCCTGAATGAGATATACAAGCTTCGTATGCAGCAAATCGAGGTTTTAGACCAAAAGGGATTTTACGCATACCATCTAGCTGAACACCATACACCCGCTGTACATAGCTTGGCACCTTCCCAAAACGTTTTTTTAGCGGCAGCATCACAAAGGACAACACAGATAAAATTAGCTCCCTGCGTTTATGTGCTACCGCTACATCACCCATTAAGATTAATTGAAGAAATCAGTATGCTAGATAATCTTAGTAATGGCCGATTAGAAATTGGTGTTGGTAGAGGAGGTGTAATGGAAGCTTTCTTCTGGGGACAAGATGACGATTCCGACTCTAATTACCAAAGATATCTCGAAACTTTGGCCGTCATAAGAAAAGGTTTAAGCTCAGAATATTTGACATTCCAAGGTGATTTTCATCAATTCGATAACCTACCGATGAGACTAGGACCTGTTCAAAAGCCATTTCCTCCGATGTGGTATATGAGAAACGCGGAAACTGCCGCCTTAGAGGGCATGAATACCGTCATAGTGGGAACTTTGGAAAGTCTTAAAACAGAAACTCAACGATACCAACAAGTTTGGAAGAGTACTCACGGGGAAGGATCTTTAAATGAACAGGGCCAAGACCCAAAAATAGGTCTAGTTGTCCACATGGTTGTAGCTGATACAGACGAAGAAGCGATAAATCTAGCAAGCCCTGCCTGGGACAAATACAAATGGAATTTAGCTGCCCCTAGAAGAATCGAGGCCGAAAAAAGAGGGTTAACACAATTCCAAACTTCCAAAGATGGCTCATTCGGTTTCGTCGGGGATCGGCCTGCCAATTTACCGGCTCGGGAAACTAGAAAAGATATAGAAGCGGAAATAGAGCGATTCGACCAGCAGTCAAATCGAAAAGACCCCACTAGGTTAGGAGGGGTGGCTTTGGCAGGATCGCCGAAATCAGTACACCGATATCTCGAGGAATATATTGAAACCGGGGCTAATTATTTCGTTTGTTCTTTCCAATGGGGAGACATCGACCATCAAACAGCCATGAACTCGATTAATCTTTTTTCAGAGCATATACTGCCACAATATATGTAGATAAATTAGGATAACTCCTTGAAATTAGAAATTATCGGTATGATTGGTGCGGTCAGAGAAGGTACTGGAAGCAAAGGGGCTGAAGTGCACGTTATTGGAGGAGGTATCGACAAGGATTACATTTCTGATTTTGCAATGATCCATGAAACCAGTGGCTTCGACAAGGTTTTAGTTGGGTACACTTCTTCATCGGCAGATGGGTTTATAGTCGCCATGCATGCAGCAGCCGAAACAAATAATCTTGGGTTTCTAGTTGCTCATCGGCCAGGCTTCGTTAGTCCAACGGTTTTAAGCAGGAAAGCGGCTACAATCGACCACATAACTCAAGGTAGAATCGCCCTTCATATCATAAGTGGTGGAGGCGATATGGAACAAAAACGTGATGGTGATTTCCTAGATCATGATGCCAGGTACAGAAGGTCAGGAGAATTCATGAATATCCTGAAAAACTTATGGACAGCAGAAGACCCAATCGATCACAAAGGGGAATTCTATCAATTCGAACAGGCAAAAAGTGATTTTAGCTGCTTTCAAAAACCTCACATACCTCTCTATTTTGGTGGTGCCTCTGAAGTAGCATTAACAGTTGGAGCGAAAGAGTGTGACGTATACGCTATGTGGGGTGAACCACTTAAGGAAGTAGAAAAAAAGATGACCTATTTCACGGATAAAGTGAAAGCTCTCGGTAGAGATCCAAAATCTATAAGATTTTCGGTCTCTACAAGGCCTATTGTCGCTAATACTGAGGCAGAGGCCTGGGATTTAGCCCACCACACCTTGAAAAATGTCCTAGCTACAAACCAAACTTCGATGCATGGCACGGGAAAAGAACGATTGGAATCTACTGGATCCCAACGTCTTGTGGGTTTTGCAAAAGACGGGGAAGTATTAGACGATCGACTTTATATGCCAATAGCTACTGCAACTGGAGGTGCCGGCAACACAACAGCACTAGTAGGTACCGCGGAACAGGTAGCAGATTCTCTCATGAAATACTATGAATTAGGCTGCACAACTTTATTAATACGAGGTTTCGACGCCTATAACGATGCAGCTTACTGGGGAAAAGAATTAATCCCGTTATTGAAAGAATCCGTCGAGCGTTATCACAAAACCCACTCTGTGACAGGAAAACACCTATCGTGAATAGGTTAACTGCCATATTAGGGAGCCCTTTCTCTGGTTCATCATCAGAGAAAATCGTACATCTCGTAATTGAGAATCTACCTACATCTGATTGGACCACACACATAGTAGATTTATCCAAAATATCATCTGATGCTCTTTTACTCAGGAAAGAAGATGAAACTTTAAATTCGTCTATTGATTATGTCGTTGATTCAACTGTCATAATAGCAGCCACTCCAACATAGAGAACTACATACACTGGCTTAATTAAGAGCTTTTTTGATCAATTACCAGCTGATTCATTAACAGGTCAATTACTGTTGCCAATCCAGACCGGAGGTTCGGCAGAACATTCATTATCGATCGAGCATGGATTAACCCCGATGGTTCGAACCTTAGGGGCCTCCGTCTCTACAAAATCCATCTTCTCTTGGAACGAGCACTGGAATGAAGACAGATCACCCACTGAAAATATGAAGCACTTGGTAAATCAGTCAGTAGAAGAAATAGTCAGCCTCTGTAGCTAACTGTCCAGTAACCCTAGAGCGTGGGCCATATCCAACATTTCCAAGGCGGTCTTTTCGTGAGCTATGTCAACCATTCCTCCTTGAAAGGAAACGGCAGCACCTCCGGTTTCTCTAATTTTTCTCATCGATTCGACTAAACCTTGCCACTCACTTATTTCTTCTTTACTAGGGGAGAATATTTCATTCACTATCGGGACATGCGATGGATGGATAACAGTCATACCGTTATATCCCAATTCTCTTGAATGTTGAGCGAACCGTCTTAACCCTTCGTGATCATGTATATCCTGCCATAGTCCAGTCAAGGGATAAGGAACACCTCCTGCCCTAGAGTCCAATAGTACCTTTGATCGAATAAATAAAGTTTCTGTGCCTTCTGGAGTCCATTGATATCCAACCGCGCGAGCAATATCACCTCCCCTTCCACCTCCAGCACCCATATGTGCCACCCTATCCGAAGATGTTCCCACTTCGTAGGCGAAACGCAGCCCCGCGGCTGTCTCCAAACCAGGATCTATCAACACCGTCCCATGTTCTATATATTTTTTTCCTTCTTCTTTAGAGATTAAATTATCCAAAGCTTTTACGTCTGAAGCTCCTTTGACCATCGGTAGAGTAATTCCATACAGACCTTCTTGCACGGCGTAGGAAATATCCTGACTGGTAAGCCCAGTATCCATATCATTGACCCTCACAAGAACTGTAACTCCTTCCGAAGCCAATTCGGGAACCAATCGGGACACAATTTCACGTGCATTTTGCTTCTCATCAAGAGGAACAGAATCTTCTATATCTAGTATTAGGGCATCGGCACCATATTTTGGAGCCTTCCTTACCCAATCCTCCTTGTTTGCGGGCACATAGAGCATTGTCCGCAAAGGCCTTGCTTGATCTCTCATAAATTACCTCACTTTAAATTGAATTAGACGATCCCTTCTTCTTGGTATTTGATCAGATCATCGTTACTTAATTCCAAAACATCGTGATATACCTCACCATTGTGTTCACCCAACAAAGGAGCACCTTGGAGTTGGGGTAATCGACCGCCTGAAAAATTGACTGGAAACCCTGATGCAATTCCTGGAACTGGGTCATCAAAAGCAGAGCTTCTCATTGGTTGAAGGGTTCCCCTTTTCCAAAAATGGGGGTCGTCTATTACTTCGGGCACTGTTCGTACCAACCCACAAGGAACTTTATTTTTCTCCAACAGCTCTATCGCCTCATCTTGAGTAAGGCGGATTAGTATATCCTGTACTTCCCCACGCGCCTCAGTAACATTTCGATTCCGTTCAATAAAAGTAGCGAACCTAGGGTCCTCAGTTAAGTTTGGAGCATCTAAAGCGATAGCTAGTCTTCCCCACTGATCATCGCTTGCGACAGTTAAGGTGATATCTCCATCCTTTGTATGATAAAGGCCCATGGGTCCACCACGACTATTATTTCCTTGCCTCAATGGCTCACCATACATAATAGCCTCCTCAAGGTTCTCCATAAACATCAAAGAGGTAAGTGAATCCATCATAGACACGTCCAAATATTGACCTGTCCCTGTGCGGTCCCTTTCTCGGAGAGCGGCTAAAATTGAGTAGCAGGTAAATAGTGGCGTTACCAAATCCCCAATATAAAATCCAACTCTAGTAGGGGGTCCATCTTCAGAGCCGTTGATATCCATAAGGCCGCTCATACCTTGTATTTGGGGATCATGTGCTTTTCGATGAGAATGTGGACCTGATTGACCATATCCTGAAATGGAAGCATAAATTATACCGGGATTGACCGAGAATACATCCTTGTAACCTAAACCTAATTTTTTCATGGCACCTGGGGATAAATTCTCTACCAGCACATCTGACTTTTTTGCCATATCCATAAACATTTCCCGGCCTTTGGAATGTTTTAGGTTTAAGGTCACACTTTTTAAACCCTGGGCTCTTTTCAAAAACCGCGTAGAAAGATGTTTTTCAGATTCTTGAGTTTCGGCATACCCATCGGGTGAAACAAAAGGTCCATTGCCTCTAGAAGGATCACCTGTTCCCGGCATTTCAACCTTTATGCATTCGGCACCAAGCCTTGCTAAATTCATCATTGTAAATGGTCCCGCCAAATAAACTGTGACACCCAATACTCGAATATCTGACAGTGGAGCCATCGACTTTTCAACTTCAACCAAAGTAACACCTCTTTGTGAAAAATTTCTTCAGATAAACCAATCTCAACAGAGATAGTCTCATACTATGTTTGTACAAAGGTACGGTCAATCAATGTGTTATATTCCAAAATGAACCGTTGCCTTAAAAAAACAACTGCCTAGGAGACCCTGATATGAGAATTGCAGTAATAGGTCAAGCCGCCTTCGGCAAGGATGTGTTGGATGCACTTGTAGAAAAAAATGAGGAGGTAGTCGCTGTCCTATGTCCACCAGACAATCCCAGTAGGGCTGTAGATCCTATAAAATCTTCAGCCACGGAACACAAGATTCCAGTATTTCAATACAAAAGAATGCGAGATACAGAAGCGATTGATGACTTCAGATCGCTAAATGTGGATCTTTGTGTGATGGCATTTGTCACGGATATAGTTCCTGATGAAATATTAGAATCACCCACCTCAGGAACTATTCAATACCACCCATCATTACTCCCAGAACATAGGGGGCCGAGTTCGATTAATTGGCCTATCATTCAAGGTAAAACTAAAACAGGCCTCACAATTTTTTGGCCCGACAAAGGGCTGGACAC
>DTSF01000099.1 GCA_012965485.1 Dehalococcoidia bacterium | reverse complement strand
AGCGGATGCACTACTCTAACCCTGAGACGGCCCTCATGGCATGGGAAAGTCTAAAAGTGTTCCGTAATTTTGAGGAAATTACAGGTACTTCTTCTGGTTTCACAGAGACAGGTTATTTGCTCGCAGTACCAGAACGCTACCGTAAGCCGATGTTGGAGAATTTGAAAATGCAACAACAACTAGGCATAGATGTTGATGAAGTGGATTTCAAATTTGTACAAGATCTGGGTCTTAACGCATATCCGGATGAAGGAGAAGCGTATTGTTGGGAACCTTTATCTGGGTTTGCTGATCCATACAGCGTCACAGTCGGTTATGCCAATCAATCTAGGAAATTAGGTTGCGAAATAGATATCGGAAATGAAGTAACGGCTATAAAGATCGATCATGGTAGGGTCGTGGGGGTTAAGACTTCAACTGGGCATGTGTCTTCCGATAGGGTCGTAGTAGCGGCGGGGCCTTGGTCGGGACCATTGCTAAATGAGCTTGGATTGGATTTTGGACTCAAGACCGTTAGGCATCAAGTGTTTTTGCTTGACCGAGGAGACAGTGTGGTTGCTAGGACACCAATTATTGGTGATGTAGCTTTAGGTTTCTCAGCTCGGCCCGACATTGGAAATGTCATTATGGTAGGAGTTGGAGAAGATGAAGTGGTTGGCCCTGGTGAATATAACCAGTCAGTCGATACAGAGATGCTGATTAAGACTCAATCAAACCTAGCGAAGAGGATTCCTGGTGTACTAGATGCGACTTTTGTAGGGGGTTGGTCCGGTCTTTTTACAGTAACACCTGATTGGCATCCTATTTTGAGTAAGATTAATGGGATTGAAGGACTGTATGTGGCTGTTGGTTTTAGTGGCCATGGTTTTAAGCTTTCACCGATGATAGGACAAGTGATGGGCGACATAATTCTTGGTCAAACATCAAAATCTATTGACGTATCTTCTCTGGGCGCCGATCGTTTTAAAAATGGGCGACTTATGAAGTCTCGATACGATATGCAAGTGTTGGCCTGATTTATATATAGAAATCGATTCCTGAAGGTGATATAAATCATTTAAAAACAAATTGGAGGAAAAATATGCTATTCCATGTAACCGTCGACCATACCGCAGAAAGTTGCCCCCTTGTAACCAATTCCCCTGAAAAAAGAATGACTGCAGCAGGGGCAGAAAAAGCAGGTGTGAAACTTGTGTCCGCCCTCGGTGGTAGACCTCAGCACCGCACCGTCTATGTGGTAGATACCGACGATATAGACAAGTTATACGATTTTTTGAGCCCTGCTTTAAGCTGGGCCAAATGCGACATTATGCCCGTGAGGGAGCTGGACGTCTGATTTAAATCTTGGTCACAGATTAATGTTCCAAATCTGTGTCTCTTTTTGTAGCTCCTTTTTGTTTGAAATGCGCCATAATTCAATGAAGTTCGTGTGAGTCCGCTTATCTTCTAAATCGTTGATTTAGGAAGGAAATGGTGTATAAACGCGAACTTTTGCGAATCTCAAAGAACACACTAAATTGAATTTAAAACCCGCTTCTCGGTAAGAGGATGGGGGTTCGAGTCCCTTGCTGGGCACCACCTTTCCTGACCCCTACCCTTTCGGTTCTGCCGACACTTTGCCGACCAAATTCCCGACCAAATTGCCGACACGGGCTGATATCAGCCAGAAAATTCGGATCCTGGATCTATATTGGTAAGAGCGCAAAGAGAGAGACCTCGCCTGTGGCAGAATCAAACGGAGGTTACAGTGAAGGAAGGACACTTTATTCAGGAAATATCTCCATATGAGATCGGACAGAATACAAGGGGGTTTTCTTCACAAGACAGCTTAAACTCTTAAAGGAACTCTTCGATTTCATTACCGATTCAACAAGAGTCTTATTCAATAGTTTTTTTGGACTTCCTTTGAAACATTTGTGTTTCGCTCTCCTCTTTTATGAGTAATTTAAGTCCGATAGAATTGTAACGATATACATTTCCATGTCACAACAAAGTGATTGCAGCAAAAATATAAATTTAAACCCGGGGTATACATTTGTGAGCAAGCCGATCCTATTCATGGGCTTAGCTGACTTCTTAGTCAGATCCGCTTATCAAATGGGAAAGACACCTCTTCTACCTATCTTCGCAGCCTCGCTCGGAGCAAGTGACTCGTTCGTGGGGCTGATACTTTCTGTTTCTACCCTGACAGGTATGATTTTCAAGCCTGTAATAGGTTTTCTATCTGATACGTGGGGACGAAAATCCTGGTTGCTTGTTGGCACTGCCTTTTTTACCTTCATGCCATTTGTTTATTCATTCGTCGATTCTACTCAAACTCTCTTCGCTGTTAGGCTCATCCATGGTTTTGCTACAGCTGTATATGGGCCTGTCTCCCTAGCATATGTTGCTGAACGTGCAGGGGGCAAAAAAGGTGAGCTGCTCGGGTGGTTTGGAATAGCCAAAACGTCCGGATATGTAATTGGGCCATTATCGGCCGGCTTGCTATTATTGTATTTGAATCCTGAAGAAGTGTTTACAATAATTGGAATTCTAAGCTCTGCAGCATTTCTCCCGGTCTTACTTTTACCTGAGAATAAACTTCCGGCACAAAATCCCAAGGTTTTCTCGCTACCTAAGAAATTTCTATCAGCCATCCGATCTGGGGCTGGTAGCTCAGTTGTTTGGATATCAGGTGGTCTGGAAGGATGGGTGTATATGACCGTCTACGCTGTTAAGGCATTTTTACCAATTTATGGCATTGCAGAAGGTTTTAACGTTCTACAAGTGGGGATATTTTTTGCCGTGCAAGAACTAGTTCACGTAATGATGAACCCTTTAGGAGGCAGGCTGGGAGACAAGTTCGGATATCTGTCGGCCGTAGTGGCAGGAATGGTTGTTATTGCAGGTGCGATATCTTATATACCTTCAGCGAAGCACTTGGTTACCCTCTTGACAACGGCCTCGGTAATTGGCTTGGCCCAGGCGTTAATATTCCCTTCAACATTAGCCATGATAAGTATTCGCTTCACCGGACAAGGCATCGCCACAGGAATGGCGATTAGCGGCTCTCTTAAGAATGCGGGAAAGGTAGCCGGCCCTATAATTGCCGGTCTGCTCATCACAATGTTTGATTACGAGGTGACCCTACGGGGAATGGGATTGCTCCTCGCCTCATCAGCGTTGGTTTTGTTGGTCTCACTTAGACTGGGATACGATCCAACCAGGATCCGGATGTAGTTTGAACCCGGATCCTGATAACTGTGATCTACTGTGGTCTTACCACTACTGCAGGTATTCCCAGTTCTTGTACGAGGTTATCAAAGTCCTTTACATCTCCATCAATTGTGTCTTGCAAAGTGACAAGGTGAGGTTCGATCTCATCCGAAACTGCTTGAAATACTTCATAGGATTGTCTGGTTGGGGCAAAGTCCCCGGCGGAAACTACACTGGTAATTTCAGACAGTTTGCTATTCAATCTTGTAGGCAGGTTTAGCCGATCCCTAGCCCCTTGGTATTCAGTCTGGATCAATTCACTCTCTATCGCAGATAACTTTCCCGTTATCTTTTTTGCAGCTTCAGTTACCAATGTTTCCGATGAATGGCCAATTGCTCGCTGTGTCCACTCATTTACTTGAGAACAAACGCTCCTAATCCGGTTAATCGAATCGTGTGTTTCAGATAACCTGTCTCTGATTGACAAAAGTAAGTTGAATTGGTCCTCAAGTTGCTTCTGGCTAGCTTCTACTCTCGGGTCCTTTATGATCTCAAACGTCTTTGACTTCTCAGTACCGGAACACTTCAACACGACCGTATATCTTCCTGGAGGCGCTATGGGACCAGAAACTACCCGGTCTTCAGTGGTTTTATCTCCCGGTACCTTATTTGCTGGTGGATATCTCATGTCCCAGATGAATCGATTCATACCAATTTTTGAAGCAATAGAAAGTTGGCCAATCTCATCTTC
>DTSF01000098.1 GCA_012965485.1 Dehalococcoidia bacterium | reverse complement strand
ACATCACGAGAAGAGGCTAGACCAAATGCTCAAGAAGCTACAAGGCAAAACTTCTAACCTGGAAGAAATCACCAAGGGCATTTTTGAACGGAGTAAGCTTTTAGGTTCCAACCTCTATCCAGCCATGTCTGAAATAGTCGCCCATCTCGAATTCCTTGAGGACGCAGAGGACATATCAATAGATGCGTCTGGGCAAATATCCATGCAGGGTGATGGAACCAATTACAAAAACTATATTGCTAAACTCTTAGACCCTAAGTGATCAATATATATCTAAAGATCGACAGAACTCAGGTACCCTAAAATATATTTTTTTATATACCTCAAGTAGGCCAATGATAATTACTTTAAAAGTGAACAACCCCAGTTTATTGCAAATGAGGCTTCAGACCGACGACAAGGGGTTTCTATCGGCCTGTACAGCTCTCATTAAAAGCAAAACTAAACAATAATGTATTCCTTTCAAATAAAGGTGTCCGATTATGCCTTTCGCTAACAATAATGGGATTAAAATTCACTATCATACAAAAGGACAAGGGCCTCACATCATACTAATGCACGGGTTTATGGGAGACATTGGATCGTGGGAGAAATTGGGATATCCCGATACACTTGCACCAAATCACACTGTGGTGATAATTGACGCTCGTGGGCACGGCAAAAGCGACAAACCTTATAATCCAATTGCGTATCTTGATAAGACAATTGCCACTGACGTTATAGCTGTTATGGATGATATCAACGTCGAAAAATCCCATTATTTCGGATTCTCTATGGGGGGTAGGGTAGGATTCGAACTAGCTGCATACCATCCGGAGAGATTTCTCTCGTTTATTTTAGGTGCCCAAACACCTGGAAGCAGAAATGAACACGGAAACGAATCCGACAGAAAAAGAATTGCTCTATTTGAAAAAGGCCCGAAGGCCCTAAAACGGGTGATGGCCCGGTCCAAGAAAGAGTATGAAAGCTACCTTGAACCCACATTAAACGGTGATCTGAAGGCCTATACAGCCAAAACCAAGGCAAATGCAATGAGAGAAGATATATCGGGACATCTCGTCGGGCTTACTGTACCTTGTCTAGTGTATGCGGGTGAATCAGACTCACTTGCGCATGAATCAGCCAAGGAACATTCGGGGAAAATGCCCACAGCGCGTTTTGTCAGCTTACCTGGATTAAACCATATGGAATCAATAGCAAGAACAGATATGATCATTCCAATGGTTTCATCATTCTTGAATGAAGTTTCAAGGTGAGGAAAATCACCTACCTTCGATGAATTTATCCAGGCTAAACTCACTGCTGTTTACCCAATCCATCATTTCAGACTCCCGGGCAGTGACTTTTTTGGCTTCTTCTATAACATAATCAGCCAATTCTATTGGAAAAACGACTACCCCATTCATATCTGCATGAACCACGTCCCCTACATTCACCAGAACTCCACCAACTTCCACGGGCACATTTGTTTCGTCAAGACCGAAATTACCGTGAGCGGGCACTAGTCCAACCGAAAACATCTGAAAGCCCATTTCATGTACAGTTTCAACATCCCGAACTCCTCCGTCTGTAACAAGCCCAATTGCCCCGACTTTTTTCGCAACTGTGGCCATGCCATCTCCAAAGTGACAGCCATGACGGGGTCTAGGCCCAATATCTTTGGCCACAATCACCGCAGGCACTGGCATAGCATCAATGGCTTTCAAACAATCATGCCAACCTGATCTACTTTTCTCCTTACCTGTCGTTGTTGTGTTCAAAGTGGCAGTTACTGCCTGACCCACCATGACTCCAAGGTCCGGAAATTGGCACTTTATGTCCCAACCCATAAAGCCTTCGGTATTTAATCTAGAGTCATGGGTCTCAACTGAATTGGCCACAGTCGGAGTATCTATCGTCTTTAAATCGTTTATTTGATCTTCTGTTAAATATTTCATGGGGCTCCTTTATTAATGAGGTATCTGTCCTAAGTTTCCCTTTGAAAGCTTCCATTATCTGAACCTGGAAAATAGGTCGAAGGGACCACCCCTTTAACCGAGCTCGACCTTTTCTCAAGCCAATAATCGTAGGCGGGAGGAGTAACCTTGAAAGCGTCCTCCATGCCAAGTTTCAAGGCAGCATCAAGTGCCCAATTCGGATTATGTAGAAACTCTCTAGCTATGGCTATTAAATCTGCCTGGCCTGACTGAAGGATCTCTTCTGCTTGCTCAGCATGAACAATCAGACCCACTGCCATACTCATCATACCTACCTCTTTACGTATCTTTTCAGCGTAAGGAACTTGATATCCGTATCCAACAGGGCCTGCGCTTAAAACCGGGCTCCCACGCATTCCTCCAGAGGAACAGTCGATTACATCAACTCCTTTTTCTTTCACCAATCTCGAGAAGCGAACACTTTCATCCGGACCCCAACCTGCGTCATCTTCAACCGATAACCGTATGAACAGTGGCTTGTCTTCAGGCCAGTTGGCCCTCACTTCTTCTACCACTTCCAAAGGGAGACGCATCCGTTTTGATTCGGTGCCACCGTACTCATCTGTCCTTTGGTTAGCCTTTGGAGATAGAAACTGGTGCAATAGGTACCCGTGGGCAGCGTGTATCTCCAATACTTCAAATCCGGCCTCATTCGCCCTCCTGGCTGCCTCACCCCAGTTTTCCACCGTCTTCTGTATTTCTCCAAACGACAAAGCACGAGGTATGGGTTCACTTTCGCTTGAACCGATAGCACTCGGGGCAACAAGTTCCCAGTCATCCCAGTCATCCACCCCTGCTTCAAGTGCCCCTTCCAGTGTCAGAGGAGCTCCCCCTTCCCAGGGCCTGAAGCGACGAGCCTTTCTCCCACTATGACCAAGCTGGATTGCAGGAACTGAGTTTTGATTACGAATAAAGTCTGCAAGCCTTTTAAAATGGAATGTGTAGCTGTCATCCCAAAGTCCCATATCCCCGGCGGTGCCACACCCACGTCTCTCCACTTTGGTAGACTCGATAAAGACGAGCCCAGCCCCCCCAGCAGCAAACCGACCAGCATTCATAAGATGCCAATCGGTGGGATACCCTTTTACCGCAGCATATTGGTGCATTGGCGCAACGACGACTCGGTTTTTTAAGGTGACACTCCGCATAGATATAGGTTGAAATAGTAAAGGGGTCGACATCATTTCTCCTGTATTTGTCTACACACTAATGATCAGCGAGGAAGTTTAAAACATGTGGAAGCAAGGCGTCGCTCCTTTGCATGACATCCCCATGATCCAGGCCAGGTAATGATACCCAAGTCACGTTCGGCATATGTTTCACACATTCTTCAGCACCTGGATGCAATCCATCTTGATCCCCGCAATATACGAGGCATGGCATAGTCATTCTGGAAAGAACCCCCGATATATCTGGGCGGTCCCTGAGTGCAAGAGTAGCTGCGATGATCGCCTGCGCATCATTGGATAGCAAATGCTCCCGCTCCCTTTCATCGGGCGCAGGTTCTAACCCCCCAACGTAAACATCCATACCATGTTCAAGGGATTCGAGCATCAAATCCAGAACCTTGACTCGCGGTTCGAGTTCTAAATCGCCAAGAGGGTATGGGTGCATTCCTCCGATAATGAGTGAGTGGAACCTTTGAGGAAACCCCTCAGCCAAACCGAATCCGATACTTCCACCCATCGAATAGCCCATATAATGAGCCTCATTTATACTTTCCGCATCCATAACTGAAACAATGTCAGAGGCCATTATTTTGCGGTCATACAAAGCGGCGTCATACGGTTTATCACTTTTCCCATGACCGCGAGCGTCAACAGAAATTACCTTGTAGTTTTTCTTTAATATCTCCACATAGCCAAACCAACTCCACTTGTCCAACTTACTGGTAAGGCCATGTTGAAGAATCACTGGAGGTCCCGTGCCAGTAACCTCATAGTTGATTTTAATTCCAGAGTTATCCGCAGCAGGCATGTT
>DTSF01000097.1 GCA_012965485.1 Dehalococcoidia bacterium | reverse complement strand
AAGGAGCAGTTTTCGCCTTTATGATGCCCGCTCGGCAAGCCTTAATTCCTCAAATGGTAGGACAGAAATTGGTGTCAAATGCCGTGGCTCTGAATGCTGCTGCCATGAGTTTCAGCACTTTGGCCGCACCTACTGCAGCTGGATTACTTTATGAATTCATTGGCCCTGGCAAAGTTTACTTGCTGATAACAGTTCTCAATTTCTCTTCGATCATATTCACTATGCTGATAAAAAACAAAGGATACAGTGCGGCCCCAAAGAATGGGTCAGCATCCGATTCCAATCGCCCTTCGGTTCTAATTAGCGATATGCTTCAGGGATTAAAATATGTTCGTAACAATTCCTTCATTTTAATACTTCTCGCTATTGCTTTATCTACGACTATTTTAGCTCAGCCCTTTAGATTTATAATGCCAGTTTTCATAGTAGATATATATGGGTTGAAAGCAGGTTCAATGGGTTTACTGGTTTCTGTTATGGGGCTCGGGGCCCTAATAGGATCTATTTATATAGCCTCCCTTGGCAACAGATTGCGTGGGAAAGTGCTACTTATCAGTTCGTATTTGTCAGGATTTAGTCTCCTCTTGATTGCCGCTGTACCTCTGTATTTATTTGCTGCATTAATAATGCTTCCTTTAGGCCTAGGCGATGCAGGTCGTCGGTCCATTAACATGGCCCTGATAATGGAGGAGGCTGAGGAAGAATACCGCGGGCGGGTGATGAGTATATATATGCTGAATTGGGGCTTAATGCCTCTGGGAGTACTGCCAGCAGGGCTTATGGCAGATTGGTTAGGTGGACAAGGCTCAATTGCAGTGTTAGCGGTCCTGTTGATACTTTTCACGGTTTGGATAACTTTTAAACACCCAGAGATTAGGCGGTACCAATAAACGATAAAATATGATATTCGATGATATCCTTACTAATTGCTGAAAATATTGTTAGATTTTTCAAGGTTGGACTATGAAGTTAATAGAAAATGTTGCTAGTGAATTAGGAATCTCGCAGGATGATTTCGTTCCGTATGGTGCCTATAAGGCAAAATTGTCTTTGTCTGCAATTAAGAAAGAACGAAAAGGTAAGTTGGTGGTTGTTACTGGTATTACCCCCACCCCGGCTGGAGAAGGAAAAACCACCACCGTAGTTGGTTTAGCGCAAGCGATGGGTAAGATGAAAAAAAATGTTGTTGCAACATTGCGAGAACCTTCTCTTGGTCCGATATTTGGGATAAAAGGGGGTGGAACAGGTGGCGGCGCATCCAAAGTTGAGCCAGAAGATGAAGTGAATATCCATTTCACCGGTGACGCGCATGCCGTAGGATCGGCTCACAATTTACTCGCTGCTTTGACTGATAATGTCGCTCAAAGAAATAAAATTAAGGGATTTTCACCGCAAGGTGTGACTATTAGAAGAGTGACAGACGTGGAAGAGAGGTCGCTTAGAAGCGTGCTGACAGGTCTCGGTGGGAAAGCAAATGCCCCTCTCCGGGAGACAGGGTTTGACATTGTCACTGCTTCTGAGGTGATGGCAATTTTGGCGCTGTCATCAAGTTTGGAAGATCTCAGAGAAAGGTTGAGCAAGATAGTCGTTGGATATAAGGATGATGGTACCCCGGTACAAGCGGAAGAAATAAAGGCTGTTGGATCCATGATGTCTTTGTTGCGGTATGCTATTCAACCGAACATAGTACAAACTACAGAAGGTCAGCCGGTTTTCGTTCATACGGGTCCGTTCGGGAATATAGCTCATGGATGTTGTTCTGTGGTTTCAGACCAACTAGCCCTTGGTTATGCTGATTACGTCTTGACCGAAGCAGGGTTTGGAGCTGATTTGGGGTTTGAGAAGTTCATGCATATAAAGGCACGGCTAAATGACCTAGAGCCTTCTGCTGCAGTTATTGTGGCGTCTGTTAGGGCCCTTAAATCGCACGGTGGAGTTCCACTTCGTAGTTTGGATGCAGCTAACAAAGAAGCCCTGGTTAAGGGAATGTCTAATCTCAAACATCTAATTCGAGTGATAAAGAGTTTTAATCTACCCGTAGTTGTTGCGGTTAATAGTTTTCCTACGGATGACTCGAAAGAGACAGAACTAGTCAGATCCCTTTCAATAGAGGCTGGCGCTGAGCATGCTGTTATATCTAAAGTTTATGAAGATGGAGGAGAGGGCGGCCTTGATCTAGCAGATGCTGTTATTAAAGCCGTCGACGACTCTCCGGATTCAATTTCCTATATGTATGAATTGTCTGATTCTTTAGAGGAAAAAATATCATCTTTAGCCACCAAGGTTTATAACGCAAGTGGAGTCAATTACACTCCCGTCGCGAGGCGAGCTTTAAGACAATTTGAAGAGAATGGATGGGGAGGTCTTCCAATATGTATGGCAAAAACACACCTGTCACTTTCACACAACCGATCATTGAAAGGCCTTCCCTCTGGTTATGACTTTAGAGTGTCGGATGCAAGAGCATCTGTGGGTGCCGGATTCATATACCCGATCGCGGGAAGTATCATGACAATGCCAGGATTGCCTGGAGAACCAAGGTCACTAGATGTGGACCCCTCTGGTAATATTCTTGGGCTATAGAATTTAATCTGGGTTGGCAATGGCTTAATAGCTTGGTTAGACGAGGTTTTGATGGCTGATTTCTTCAACGTGATATCACCTCCGGATGCGATAGATTTGATGTCTGAAATGATATCTTCTGTTGGGTTTGAGACAGTCTACACGGAAGATGCTCTTGGTAGGACACTTGCGAAACGAGTCGTTAGTGAGGAGAATTCTCCATCTTTTAACAGATCTTCTATGGATGGCTATTCAGTAAGAGCTTCTGATACCTATGGGGCATCTGATGCACTTCCTGCATATCTTGAATTGGTGGGGGAAATACCTATGGGCAGCGAGGCATTTTTATCCTTGTCCCCTGGAGAGACTGCCACTGCTTATACAGGGGGGATGTTGGCGAATAATGCTGACGCGGTGGTAATGGTGGAACACACAAAAATAACACCTACCGGCCTCCTGGAAGTTTATAGACCTGTAGCATCGGGAGAGAACGTTATTATGGCCGGTGAAGACTTCCAAATCGGCGATTCCATACTGGCAGTTGGAAAAACAATTGGGCATGCGGAATTGGGAGCGTTAATGTCTTTAGGGATAACATCTATCCAAGCTTATCGGACCCCGAAAATAGCAGTTATATCTTCAGGAGACGAATTAGTTCCACCCAAAGAAAAGTTAACGGGAGGGATGATCCGGGATATTAATCTGTACACAATTGGAGCACTCGTTGAAGGCCTTAGCGCCTTACCCACCTTGTTTCCTAGAGTTCCAGATGAATTTGATGAGTTATTGGATGTCGGTAAAAGGGCAATAGAAGTCTCTGACATGGTTGTTTTCACGTCAGGTAGTTCAATAAGTTCTAGAGATCTCACAGCACAAGTGATGAATAGAATGGGCTTCCCGGGGGTATTGATACATGGCTTATCTGTAAAACCAGGCAAACCTACAATTTTAGGATTTTCTGCTGGGAAGCCCATAATAGGTTTGCCGGGCAATCCGGTGTCTGCAATTACTATATTCAAGGCGGTTGTAGACCCTCTGCTACGGTTAATATCTGGTCAGAAAATATTTCCTGGTAACAAAATAGTTGAGGCTATTCTGAATTCTAATTTACCTTCAACTAGTGGTCGAACGGATTATGTCAGGGTCCAGTTAAAAAATGAAAATGGTAAAACATTCGCTGTACCGGTACATGGAAAATCCAATCTAATTTCCACTATATTGGAGTCTGACGGATATGTTGAAATCGACTCTGAATCTTCGGGCGTATATAAAGACACTCTTGTAGAGGTTTATTTAGATTAAATATAAAGGCTAACAATGTCGTCACAAGCCGATTTTGAGAGAAATTATTTTCTGAAAGATATTCCACTTCAGATTGCTCAGGATAAATACAAAAA
>DTSF01000096.1 GCA_012965485.1 Dehalococcoidia bacterium | reverse complement strand
GATATTGTCATTTGCGGACAACAAGCATCGGATTGGGATAATGCTCACGTACCTCTAGGAATTTCAGAAATGCTAGGAATAGGCTGTCTATCAGAGGCCAGAAGCATAGACCTGGGCGACGGAACCGTCACTGTAGCTAGTTCACGTTCAGACGGATATGAAGTGTTTGAGGCCCCTTTACCATGCCTTATTACGGTCAATAATGAGATAGGTCAACCGAGATACCCCACCCTAAGGGGAATCATGCAAGCAAGTAGAAAGACTCCTGAAACATGGACTTTAAATGATCTAGATCTCTCGGAGGCAGATGTGTCTCCGGCTTTGACCCTATCTGAACTTTTCATACCTGCTAGCGACAGGCAATGTGAAATTATAGAAGGGGAAGATGAAGCTGACTCTGGAAGATTGCTAGCACTTAAACTACGAGAAGAGAAAATAATATAACTATCAGGATTTTTCATACTTAACACGGAGTTCCTATAATGTCAGAAATAATCATATTTGCCGAAATAGACGGTGATGGCCTACACTCAACGGTCGGCGAACTGATATCAGCCGGAAAAAAAATAGCGGCTGATACAGGCAACATCGTCTCTGCAGCTTTAATTGGAGGCAATCAAGATTTAGCTTCTCAAGCGATCTCATTGGGTGCTGACAAGGTATATCTAGCCAACGATGATGCTATTCAAGAAGGTGTGGCAGATGCCTACTTGGCAGCTCTACACAAAATATGCATTAATGCTGAACCTACAGTGGTTCTCACTTCTAAAACACCCATTGGACGGGCTGTAGGGCCAAGATTGGCATATAGGCTTGGATCCGGAATCGCTCAAGACTGCATGGATGTTTCTGTAGACGGTGATTCTGGAAGAGTCACAGCTACCAGACCCGTCTATGGTGGAAATGCCATGGCTAAGTTTACTTTTGCAGATAAGGACCCTCAGGTCGTCATTATGAGATTAAAAGCATTCGAAGCGGCGGAACCCGACTCTTCAAGGAGTGGAGAGGTGATTGAGTTTGAAATATCGCTTGATGACTCTGATATTAAATCTAAATTGGTTGAAACAGTCAAAGAAGAATCTGAAGGGGTTCGCCTTGAAGATGCAGCAGTGATAATAGGAATGGGACGTGGGCTAGGTGGTCCAGAGCCGTTCTCGCAACTTGAGGAATTAGCGAAGGTTTTCAACGGAGCTGTCGGGGCATCCAGGGCCGTATGCGATGCCGGTTGGTTGGACCACTCTTACCAAATTGGATTAACAGGGAAAACTGTCACACCTGACGTTTACATAACAGTCGGCATATCTGGCGCTAGTCAGCATATGGCTGGTTGCTCCTCATCCAAAAATATAGTGGCAATAAATAAAGACGCCGATGCCAATATTTTTAAAGAAGCGAGGTTCGGGGTGGTGGGCGATTGGGAAAAAGTATTGCCGGCCTTCACTGAAACTGCAAGAGAATTACTTGAGTCTTAGCAACAATTGGCATTTAGGCCTATTTGAATATTGGGATCTTAAACTTGGCAAAAACTTGTGAATGGAAATAATTTTCAAGACAATATTGAGGAAATAAAGAACACCCTTTTAGAGGCTGATGTAGTATCCCTATTTTTCCCATACTTTGGGAAAACTGTCCTGATCGATACTCGTTCCAATGAAACCGACGGGCCCGCCCTAATCTTGACGGAAATGGTTAGAAGCCCAAGGGAAAGGATTCGAAGCATGGAACAACTAAGGCCAGGATTTAACGATCCTGAAAAAATGGTTCTAATCCCATGGGTAAGATATTTAGAAACATTGATCGATAGTGGAATTTGGAGCGTAATTATTAAGAAATTAGAAGAGGCAAGCTTCATTGATCCAAGAGTTGCCGCCGATGAGATCCTAGAAAAACTCCGAAATCTAGAACACAGCAAGCTTGCAGACGCAGTAAATGGACCATCCTACAAAACAATATGGTCCAAACCCGAACAACTATAAACCTCAAAAATGTTAACCATTCCGATAAATTTCGTAAGGACAGGTGGCTAGATGCTAGGATTTATAGGAGGAACGGGACCAGAGGGCAAGGGTCTGGCATTGCGGTTCGCCATAAGTGGACTCAGTGTTTTCATAGGCTCAAGGGAGAAACAAAGAGGTGCCGAGGCTGCAGAGGAAATTCGTTCACAGTTTACGGAAATTGGAAGTGACATTGTAGCAGGTGGCACCAATGAGGAGGCCGCAATCGCTTCAGATATATCAGTTATATGTACTCCCTATGCTGGTCACAAAGCTACATTGGAAAACTTGAAACATGACTTGAAGGGAAAAATTGTAGTGGATGTAGTGGCACCGTTGTCATTTAAAAAAGGATCTATTTCAGCAATAACCGTAGAAGAAGGATCAGCAGCAGAGCAAGCTCAGCTATTATTGCCTGACTCCTTGGTTGTAGGGGCTTTCCAAAATGCGAGTGCTGAGGATCTTCTAATACCTTCCCGAGATCTGGAATGCGACGTTATTGTATGTTCTAACGATCAGTCAGCAAAAGAACAAGTCATGCTGCTCGGAGAACGTATTCCGGGTGTTAGAAGCATCGATGGCGGCAACTTGCATAACGCTAAATACGTAGAACAGCTTACCGCGTTATTAATAAATATAAATAAAATTTATAATGCTCATTCTTCTATAAAAATTGTTGGTATATAGGAGTAAAAGATTTCGTTAAAACCACCAGAATTTTTTTGAGATTAATTACTTGTGTATTGTTGGTGGGTTTGTTTTGCTTCTTTTGGTTCAGTCAACCTACACTGTTCGCCTCGACACCTGATGAATGGTTTATTGGACCCAGCATCTATCACCAAATAGAGTACCCCAATAACGTGCAGTTTTACCTATCTGGTTTTTCTGATGAAGACCTCTTAGAAGTTCGGTTAAAATATTCCTACAGTAGCTCGAAAATTTTATCTTATAAATATGCTGACCCCGTCTCAAAGGGCGAAATCCTGTCAGAAGTCACTTTAGAAACCAGTGGACCCAATTACATTCCACCAGGGACGCAAATCACATATTTTTTTGAGTTGACTTCAGTCCAAGGCAAAAAGTATCAGTCTCCCCAAATCAAATTCTACTATCTGGACCCGTCAATCAAATGGAAATCCACTAAATCAAAGCATTTGACTTTAATTTGGCATGACAGAAATGAAGACGATATCAACTCTTTGATTGAAGATGTGAATGAATCGAATTTACATTTAACGAAAATCTTAAATATACCTAATCCCCTTCCGATCACTGGAGTTATTTTAAATAGTCGACAGGAATCCTATGAAGCGTTTCCAAAAATAAGTGCCGCAGCCAGTAAGGAAGAACTTTACGGCGGGTTTGCTTTCTCAGATTACGACACTTTCATTATTACTGGTTTGTCTAGAGATGGAATAGTCCACGAAAGCACCCATCTAATTATAGATCAATCATTGAAATCACCAGCAACAAGATTACCGGCTTGGCTTAATGAAGGTATTGCTATGTATTTTGAGAGCAACCACCAGACAACGGGGAAAATACTGCAAGAATATTCATCTGGCCAACTCTTTGATATTCGCTATATGGATACCGTCCCAGGAAGGCCTTCCGAGGTTAGACTTTTTTATTTAATTTCTGAATCTTTTGTAGCCTACTTGTTTTCTGAATACGGCGAAAACAAAATAAAACATCTAATTAACAATTTAGATTCAGGTAAACCGGTGGAAGATGCGATTTTCTCAACATACAAGGTAAATTTACAAGAAATTCAATCGGATTGGTTAGATAGCATCTCGAGCCGGTTCGAAAATAGATTAAATGTTGACATCGGTAGTTTTGGAACTTCGTTAATATTATCAGTGACGTTCTTGATAGGTCTTTTGTTTTCCGGAATAGGATGGCTGAAGTATAAGGCGAATGGCCATGATTCTGACGACCATTTGAGATCAGATGAATATGAGGAAGGCTATTGGGACAGGAAATAAGTTTTGAT
>DTSF01000095.1 GCA_012965485.1 Dehalococcoidia bacterium | reverse complement strand
CGTGGCTCACAGGACAAATAGATTCAGTCCTCGGTGAAGTGGTCCCCTACGCAGTAGGAGCTGAAGATACCTTTGCTGTCATAGTAACTGTAGACGATAGAGTTGAAGTAGCAGTCGCAGAAGTCAAAGTTTTAATGGCTGAGGCTAACGCATATGAAGCATTATTTGAAGGCTCAATTGCGCCAAATATATCATCTTCAATAGGCAACTCTGCAAAATTGCCTTATGGTGTGGAAATCACTGACGAGGAAATATCAGCAATAATAAAAAAGACGGCTCCACCTTCCTGGATGCAAAAAACAACTGAATCAATACTTGATAATGCCACGCCTTATTTGGTCGGGAGAACTGATGAATTTTCTATCTCCATTGATATAGAGCCAAATAAAGAAGAGGCGGTTAGTGATTTGATGGCCCTTGCTGAGCAAAAGTTAAACGGAAAATTGGACAGCTTACCCGATTGTGACGCTGATGAAGTCGTCAATATATTGAGCAACCCCACCGGAGGCCTTCCATCATGCTACCCGGCGGACCCAGCCCTTAAACGACAAATGCAAAGTTATACCAAAGCCTACATAACCACAGTTGTCTCGGCAGTAAGGCCCCAGATTATCAATACGATTCCTAACTTAATTGAATTTGATCAAGACTCCTTGAGGCAGGTAGTGCCACCAAAGGCATTGGATTCTTTCGATCAAGGTAGAGCCATTATGCGAGAAGGCTATACTTTCAGAGAAACTGATCTGGAAAGCCTTATCAAACAAGGTGCAGGTGACAATTCTTGGGATCAGGTTACTGCTGTTAGAAATTCTCTATCAAAGGGAATTCAATATAACGATCAAGATTTTAGGGTCCATATTGAAACAATAACTGCCGATGGTGGCCAAACACTATCAATGCTTGACCAACTTCGTGGCATACTGAAGTTAGTACACATGTTTAATTTGGCAGTTTACATACCCACTATTCTAATAGTAGCTCTAGTGGGGTTTTTAGGCGGGCGAGGATGGAATCAGAGGCTCATGTGGGCTGCTATGGCGATGTTGATTGCATCATTTATGGTATACGTAATCTGGGGTCCGATTTACTCGTCTGTAGCAGAGCCAGTCATACATGTACAAATAGATCAAATCGCATCACAAACTAGCGGACAAATCTCACCTCAATTCTTGGCCACTGAATCATTGGTGCTTCAGCAGGTCACCAGTATTGGGAAAATTGCGATTTCAAAGTTTATAGCAGGGATTTCAAGTACTGCACTCATAACATCAATTATCTCGGTGATGATAATTGCCGGATGCGTAATCCTAAGTAAGATGAATTCTAAGTAGAAATTTAGAGGTAAAAAGTATGGCTAGAATAAAGCAGATAACATCAAAAAATGAAATACCAGATGAACATCATGGAATATTTGATTCAATAGCTTCCTCCAGAGGGAGAATAAGTGGCCCATTCTCAGTGTTGCTACACAGCCCAGAGGTTGCTGGAAGAGCGGCACATCTTGGGGCGTACATACGCTTTGAATCCCTACTTGAGGACGATGACAGGGAGGTCGCGATCATTACAGCTGCTCGGGAAATGAATTGTAACTATGAATGGGCAGCTCACGTACCAATAGCTATAGAGGCTGGTGTAGCCCAAAAAGTTGTAGACATAATAAATGATAGAGGTTCCACAGACGGGGTATCCGCCAACTACTCGCTGATAATACGGTATGCAAGACAATTAATAAATGATAAAAAAGTGGACCAAGAAACGTTTGAACAGGCTGTTTCTAAATACGGAGAACAGGGCGTCACAGAATTAACAGCCGCCATCGGTTATTATGGAATGCTGGCATGCGCCCTTAATGTTTTTGAGGTAACTCCTGAATCTGGCAAACCAACCCTAATATAACTTAAGGAAGATATTGGGTGACCTCTTCATATTCTTTGTCAGTCAGCCGCCAGTCTGCGGCGGCAGCGTTAGAGATAACCTGTTCAGGTTTGGTTGCACCGGCTATTACTGAACTAATATCACCGTTATAAAGTAGCCAAGCAAACGCTAAATCCAAAACAGTTTTACCTCTTTCTTTGGAAAACCTAATCAACTTTTCAAGTAACGCATAATTATCCTCAGTAAACAATCCTTTATTGTCGGATTCCAATCTGGATCCTGTTGGAGATGGAGAATTTTTCCTGTATTTCCCTGTCAAAAACCCGTTGGCTAGCGGGAAATATGGAAGAATTCCTACCCCATATTTTCCACAAAAAGGAATCAGTTCATGCTCTACATTTCTTTCCAGCATGCTGTAGTGTGGTTGGGCACTTATAAAAGTCTGGATTCCAAGTTCCTTGGAAGTCCATACAGACTCACAAACCTGCCATGCAGAAAAATTTGAACACCCTAAATACCTTATTTTGCCTTGGGTGACCAAATCATCCAAAACTCTCAAGGTCTCTTCTATGGGCGTAGTGGAGTCCCACCAATGAATTTGGTACAAATCTATATAATTGGTGCGCAAGCGAGTCAAGCTATTCTCGACTTGCTCTATTATATGTTTTCTGGAATTTCCAGCTTGATTGGGGCCTTCTGACATACGACTTGAAACCTTGGTAGCTATTACGGCTTTCTCACGTCTACCTTCTAGGGACCTTCCTATATATTCCTCTGACAAGGTATTGCCATAGCTATTTGAAGTGTCAATCAAATTGATTCCAACATCAAATAATTGGCTGATAACAGAATCCGAACTCTCGTAATCTAACCTGCCTCCAAAATTATTAGCCCCGAGGCCGATGACTGAAACCTCCAACCCAGATTTTCCTAATTTTCTATAGTTCATTAGAGACTCCCATTATTTACTATATTTTCAGGCCTAGATACGAAATAGCCATCTTCTTTATTAATCATAAGAGCAAATGGATGTGAATTTACATCCAAAGCCATTTCGCGGTCTTCAATGGGCCACTGAGGGTATTTAGGGATTTCGTATTTCTGTGACTCTTCACCAGATATAACCAATGATCTTACAGCATTATGGTCAGGGTTTCTGCCTTGCATGGTATTTCGTAAATAAAGGGCACATTGTTCATCTTCATCTGCTCTTACCCTACCTTCCCAGCCCATGGCTACCAAGGTGACTATTTCTGGCTTTGCCGAAAGAATGTTAGTTACAGTGGCATCTGCTACGGCAAATGAACCTCCATAGATGACATCTGCGTTAGAAGCCGCGGTGACACCTACCGTTCCTGCTCTTGTGGATTGGATAATTGTTTTGCCGGTCAGATCGACATCTTTTAATTCAGATGGGGAATTTCCGAAATCGAATCCTTCCGGTCTCTTCCCCCCAACTTCCCCCATCAAAACATCCCCCATACCCCTACGCCTAAGTTCAAGAGCCTCTTCTATTTCAGCAACCAAAATGATTTCTTTTGCACCGTTTGCAAAGGCTACCGCCTCTGTAGTGAAACAACGAAAAACATCGATCACCACCACGACTCCCTCAGCCTCTCGGGCTCCCCTAATCAAACTATCAATTCTTATTTCCAATTTATGCGTCCCTTATACCCCTTAATTCTTTAGGCAAGATGAAAGTTATATTTTCTTCTTCGCCTCCCATTTCGATTACTTTGTTAGGGTTAATGAAATCGATAATATCCCTCACCAGTGAGTCTGGAGTAGATGCACCAGACGTTACGCCTACGTTTACCACATCAGCGAGCCATTTAGGATCGAGTTCTTCTACACTATTAATCAAAAAAGCAGGTACTCCATTCAATTCCGCAACCTCTTTTAAACGGTTACAGTTAGAGCTATTTTGGGCACCCACCACTAAAAATACTTCGACATGATTAGAAATTTCTTTTACTGCCATTTGCCTGTTTGTAGTGGCATAACAAAGGTCATTTCTAACTAATACGTCACTAAAGGATTTTTGAATATTGCGTATTGAATTTTCAGTATCGTCTACAGAAAGTGTGGTCTGGGTCAAGACGGCCACGGGAATGGAATTATCCCATTCTGG
>DTSF01000094.1 GCA_012965485.1 Dehalococcoidia bacterium | reverse complement strand
GAGCGGGATCGAAGGAGAGACATGAAGAAGATTTATCAGGGTAGCATTATAAATGTGAAAATTGATAATGTGCTGCTAAAAACCGGGGTCAAAGCCTCCAGAGAGGTCGTTGAACACAGACCAGCCGTTGCTATTGTTCCGGTGGATTCGGAAAATAATGTACTACTTGTCCGACAATATAGACACCCAGCGAAAAGTGACCTATTAGAAGTGCCAGCTGGAATTATAGAAATTGGAGAAGAACCGGAAATAGCCGCCATCCGAGAGCTCCAAGAAGAGGTAGGATACACTTCAAGAAATCTTAGACTATTATTTGGATTCTGGACGAGTCCCGGTTTTACGGATGAGTACATTTATGGCTATTTAGCTCGAGATTTAGTAGAGAAAAGACTGCCCCAAGATTTCGACGAAGATATTTCAGTTGAGAAAATACCCATTAGGAGAATACAAAAACTTATAAGGTTGGGAGAAATACAGGACGCCAAGAGCATCGCACTTTTAATGGCTTTAGAAACGACAATATAAAAATACAATGTGTAGGTGACAAAATGACAACCCTTGATCAAATGCTCCAGCAAATCGATGATTTGGAAGAAGATCTTATAGCCTTAGAACGGGCTTTAGTTCAAATTCCGTCGGTTAATACTGGGTTTATGCCAACCGGTGACGAAACTCCGGTATGCAAATACATATCAGACTGGTTATCTAAAACAGGGATAGAATCTGAAATCCTGGAGTCATCACCGAACAGAGGAAATATTATTGCCAACATCGATGGAACTTCTGGCGAGCTTGGTCTTTTATTCATGTCACACACAGATGTCGTGCCCGTGGAAGATGAGAATAAATGGACCTTTCCTCCGTTCAGTGCGGAGATACATCAAGGTCGAATCTACGGCCGGGGCGCCTCAGATTGCAAAGGCCTCCTTTCGGCACAATTGATGGCCATGAAGGTGTTAAAGCAAAACGGAGTAGTTTTAAAAGACGGTTTATCCCTAATTTCAGGTGCTGACGAAGAGCATGGAGGAAGATATGGATTTGGATGGTTGGCAGAAAACTACCCAGAGAAATTACAGGCCCCGTTCGCTGTTAACGAGGGAGGAGGATCCCCTATTGAGGCTGCAGGGTCATTAACATATGTTTTAGGGGTCGGCGAAAAAGGCCGATTACAAATCGAAATAGATGTGAAAGGGGTCAGTTCACATGCGTCGGTTCCATGGCAAGGAACCAACGCCCTTTTCAGATTGTCTCAAGTACTTAATAGAATTGAAGAATACGAGGCAGAAAGAGATACTTCCACCAGCTTGTTTGAACATTTGTCTACATTCGCGATCGAACACAAACCATCATCCGATAACGTAGATGAAATTATTAAAGAGCAAGAAGAAGAGAATCCAAGGTTTGCATCCATGCTTCGAGCTTTATCAAGAATGACAATAACTCCAACTATGATTAATGGAGGAGTTAAATCGAATAGTGTACCGGAACAAATTAGGCTCACCTGTGACGTGAGAACGTTACCCCATCAGAGTGACGATTACCTCAGAGATGAGCTGGACAAAATATTAGAGGGGATACCTGGAGTGGAATATTCCATAGATTATATGGCTGTTCCTAATTCATCTCCATTTGAAACCGAGCTCATGACCAGCTTGCATGAGGCTACAAAAAAAGCTGTAGACCGAGAGGACGTGCAGTTTGTTCCGGCTATTAGTACTGGATTCACGGATTCTAGGTTTACCAGACCTCTGGGGGTAACTACTTACGGATTTTCAGGGTCTCATCCAGACGACGATCCGATGCTCAGTAAAGCCCATGGAACAGATGAATCTATAGGAATCAAAAGTCTAGTCAGTGGAGCGAAAGTCATGCTATATTTGGCTTATGACATGCTGGCTGAAAAATAACCCAGTTATCACTAACGCTAGAATGAAAAACATTCACCATATTTTTTGAGGGCCGCCTTTGACAGGGCGGCCCCTAACCCAATACCCGTCGGCATCTCAATACGACCATTTCTTACTATCTCAGGTGGATATATCAATTCATGCCTGTAGTCAATTTCTTCTATCGCATGTTCCAGTAAAACCTTTTTATTTAATGACGCGCAAACGTGGGCTGAGGCGAGAAGAGATATTGGGCCGGACGGACAATGAGGGGAGAAATTTATACCGTTGTCGTGAGCATTATTAGCGATTCGGACAGCTTCCTGAACTCCGCCACAATATTTAATATCTGGCATGACGGTTTGGACCGACCCGAGTTGGGCAAGGGAATCGAAGAATTCTTCTCCATACCCGGATTCACCTCCTGCTAGAGGGATAGCGATTTCATTAGAAATACAAGCTAACCGTTCGGGGTAATTGATCGGATCTAAAGGTTCTTCAAACCAACCAATCCCTATCGGTTGGATTAGAGAGGCTGCAATCTTAGATGATGATTCTTCGAATCTACCATGGCAATCAACGAGAATTTCAACGTCTGCTCCAACACTTTCTCTGACGGCTGAAAGCCTGTTTAATCCACTCTTGACGACACCACTTATATCTTGAGGATTGGGGTGAGTTACCTCATCAAACGGGGCACATTTGATCACTTTAAACCCTCTGCCCACTGCCTCATAAGCGGCTTTCGCAAAATCATTCGGTGACCTATCAGTTGCAAATAATCCCCTATTAATGTTGGCATATAAATCTATAGCTACAGGAGCTTTCCCACTGATGTATTCACATAAAGATAAACTTCTTTCCATAGAACGGAATTGACTGATTGCACTCCGAACTGAACTTAGGGCCACTGCCATGGTGGAGCCATTTTCTACCTGTCGTGACAACCCTAGATTTTTTTCCAGCGACTTTTCTCCCGGCAGATCTTCTGATCTGAATTTATTAAGCATTTCATGTATCAACCTTCCGACCTCATCAGATTCAGTGCCTTTAGTGAACTCAACGTGAGTATCTCGCCCAGAGGCATCTTTAATCCAAACAAAATACCAGGAGGTGTTTTTAGTTATTTCATATTTTACAAATTTCCATGAATGTAATAACAATGTCATATGGGGTGGCTACCTCTCGAAAATTCTTAGCATTTCTAGGTTTCAAGTATACACGGAATTAATTAACCCCCCTTGTGATAAGCACAATATCATGGCATTTAAAAAAATCTGTTGGATTATATGGTGTAAAGTGTTAAACTCCGACAAATTCAACAGCAATGGAGCAGCATATGGACGGCTTGATCGTTCACGATACCCCTAACACAAAGCTTTCCACTATGGTGGTAGCTTTCGCAGGATGGCCAGATGCTGCTGAGGCAGCCACCAGGGCAATAAGATACATGGTACGAAAGCTACCAAGTAAAAAGATGGCTGAAATAGACCCTGAAAATTATTATGACTTCACGGTCAACCGGCCCCAAACTCGGATTAACAGGCGGAAAGACCGGATTATAAAGTGGCCCACAAACGAATTCTACAGCTACGTTCCTGAAAAGGACCCGGACAATGGACTTCTGATGTATGTGGGAACCGAACCGAACCTTAAATGGAGAACTTTTTCTGATACAGTCCTAGAGGTAGCAAAATTATCTGGAGTTGAGCTAATTATATCGTTAGGTGCCTTGTTGGACGCGGTACCGCACACCAGAGAAGTTAAAATAACTGGCAGAGCTAGCAGCAAGGAACTAAGTAAAAAGGCGAGATGGTTAGGAATAAGAAATTCTGGTTATCAGGGACCCACCGGAATCCATTCTGCTTTCGCTGAAGCATGCGCGAAGAATCATATCCCTCATGCAAATATTTGGGGCCATTGCCCTCATTATGTACAAACTTCTCCAAATCCTGTAACTAGTCTCGCCTTGCTCGAGCGGCTTAAAAGCCTTGTGGAAATCGACTTAGATATGAGTGAATTAGATTTAGCTGGGCAGGCTTTCAGGGAGGAAATCTCCAATGCGATCGCAAAACAACCTGATGTCAGCTCGTACGTATCTCGCCTAGAACACCAATATGATGAAGCAAAA
>DTSF01000093.1:1338-4062 GCA_012965485.1 Dehalococcoidia bacterium | reverse complement strand
AAGACCCGATTTTGTAATTGATGATCATAAAGAGATCGTAGATGCTTTTGGGGGGGTACATATAGAACCCTACTATTTTAGATCTGCGGAAGACGGACATATGCCAGAATTGTACAAGGCGATAAAAGATTTCATATCAGCTGGTACTTCAAACCATAGGGGATTCAAACCAGTTTCAGAAAAAAAGTGAAATTACCTATGCCTGTTATAAGGAAACTTACCTCTGAAATTTCTGCCTTGATAGCAGCCGGAGAGGTGATTGAACGGCCGGCTTCAGTGGTGAAAGAGCTAGTGGAAAATTCTCTGGATGCGAGTGCAGACAGAATATATATTTCTACATCCGGAGGTGGTATCGATTCAATTGTTGTATCTGACAACGGTAAGGGCATCAATCCTGAAGAAGTAGAAGTTGCTTTTGAAAGACACTCGACGAGTAAAATATATACTCAATCAGATCTGGATCATATAGCTACTTTAGGGTTTAGAGGAGAGGCACTTTATAGCATATCTTCAGTGTCCCAGGTGGAACTTGCAACCAGGGCGAGAGGTGAAGTAAAAGGTGTACGCATAGGTTTAAATAACCATGTTCTTATCGCCAAATCATTTGCAGGCATCGATTACGGAACGACGATTTCTGTTTCTGAACTTTTCTCGAAGTTTCCGGCCCGAAAAAAATTCTTTAAATCTGAGTCTGCTGAGGGAAATCGAATTCATTCTCTGATACAAAAGTTTGCTATATGTAATCCTAGGGTGGCTTTTGAATTAAATCAGGGTTCATCGAGGCCATTTCGGACATCAGGTTCCGGAGTTTTGAGAGATGTCATGGGTGCAATATTCGGTATATTTGAGGCCTCCAAAATGATTGAAATATCAGAGGATTACGACCAGGATTGGCGAGGACCTGTAATATCTGGAATCATAGGCACTCCAGACCAAAAACGTTCGAATAGATCTCGCATTTTCCTGTTTGTTAATGGACGATTAGTACAAAGCAGAAGCCTTTCTTTTGCATTTGAGCAAGCGTATAAAGGATTTTCTTCGGACAATAAATTTCCTATCGGAGCAATCGCACTTCAGGTACCTTTGGATGAAGTGGATGTGAATGTTCACCCTGCTAAAACTGAAGTACGTTTCAAAAACGAAAACCAAGTCTTTTCCGTTGCTCAAGGAGGAATTAGGAGGACCCTTCTAAAACAATCTCCTGTGCAGTCCATAGTAAATTACATTCGGAAAGATCCCAAATTTGGAGAAGGTTCAGAGCCTTCCGCATTCTGGCCAACAGTCCTTAGTACGGGTGGTTTTGAAGCTGGGGAAGTTCCTAATTTAGATGCTTTTGTAGAACAAAATATTATTAGACCATACCAAGAAGTGATTCCGTTGCTACGGGTGTTGGGACAAGTGTCTGACACATATATTGTGTGTGAGGGACCTGACGGTATTTATATGATTGATCAACATGCTGCGCATGAGAGGATAATTTTCGAGAAAATTGTTGCGGATGCTAAAGGAAGAACAATTGAGACACAAATGTTGCTTGAGCCTATAAACCTGGAATTAGATTCGAATCAAGAAATATTAGTTGAGGAAAATAAAGATATTTTTAATGCCTTTGGAATGACTCCAGAGCCATTTGGGCCCAATTCCTATTTAATACGGAATGTACCCAAAGTGTTAGCAGAGGCCGACCCAAGAGATTCATTCCATAAAATGTTATCTGCTTTAAGTGAACAGGTTGAATTTAAATCCTGGGAAGACAGAGCTGCCTATTCACTAGCATGCCATGCAGCTATTAGAGCTGGCAAAAAGATGTCTTATCGCGAAATGTCGCTTCTTGTGAAGCAACTAGAATCCTGTCTGCAACCCAATAATTGCCCACACGGTCGTCCGACTATGATCAATATGAACAAGAATCATTTAGAGCGGGAGTTTTCTAGAATTTAGGTTAATGATCTCGGTCAAATACCCACATCTCTATTATAGAAACCGTACAACGAGACGACAAAAAGTAAACCCGATAATCCTAACATTACAGCGAAACTTGTTTCATTCAGCCCGTTTATTAATACCGAAGGGCCGTCATAATAATTAAAAAGTGATATATATTTCAGGGAATTCAAACCATTGAGCAACCCTGATATTACCATCATCACATAACTAAGGCCGACAAACCCGCTTCCAACACCCAATGCGAGTCCCTTTCTTCCTTTAAGTGCCTGGGTGGACATAGTAATATAAGCCACAGTCGTACCAAAAATCCATCCCATAGCAGTTGCGGAAAACACGTTGGTTAAAGACACGTCGAATGGGAAAAGGATCGATCCTATCACAATACCTCCCCATAAAAATCCGCTGACAATCGCCAGTTGGATCATTATTCCTAGCGATTTCTCCAGTACCACTCTGCCTCTGCTTATAGGGCTGGCTAGGATGAGTTCAATAGTACCTGTTTCTTCTTCTGAACCAATTGCCGAGGCTCCTGCCGATACCGCAATTACTGCTAATAGGATAGGAAATAATAGTCCATAAAGTTCTAATCCCAACCAACCTTCTGGTGTGACAGCGTCTTTCGGAAGTGGTCCTATCATGGCCTCCATTAGTTTGGGGACATTATCTATCATATCGGTGATTTCACCTTTAAAAGAGTCATAGAGACCTGTGAACATTAGGGCTAAAAGAAACATTGAGGTCCACCAAACCACGATGTTTTTCCATCTTGAGATGATG